>CAMBEI010000007.1 GCA_945865645.1 Chitinophaga pinensis
TATTAATAACTCCTTTTTTGGTATCGCTATGAGAAATATAATTATCCGATGTGTAATAAGTGGCAATTGCATTCTGCTCTGGCACATTTTGAGTAAATCTTGCTGTACAATTATTGCATTGCCAAATAGGAAATTTATTTTGAGAAACAGTAAAATCTTGAGCCGTAAATTGCTCCTGTATTAATTCGCTATTACAAATTGGACAGTTAGTATAATGAATCATAAATACATTAAATTTTTATGGTATTACCAAAAGAAGGTGTCCAATTTATTTGTGTAAAATAAAAGACTAAGGCTAATAATGTAATTATCCCCAATATTATAGCCCAAATCCACCAAAAATCTGTTTTTTTTGATCTAGGAATTAAAAGTTCAGTCATTATCGTATTCGTCATCTCTTTATCACCCACCAAAATTCGATGTTCGATATCCGGATGAATAACATGTGGGGCAAAAACAGATTGTGAAAATACGGCTGAAATTTCCTCTTCTTTAAAACTTATATTGCCAGTACTATCAACATAAAAAGTACCCACACTGTAAAATTTTACACTTGAATGACCAACTAATTCTTTTTTTAAATTATAGCAAAAAGAATCGAGCGCTGCTGTTACTTCATAAATACTTTTTCCTATTGTAGTTGTTAAATAATTTAATAGCCCTGACAAATCCGTTTCTGAATTAACAAAATGGATAAATGGTTTGGGCGCGGTAATAAGTTTATTTGTAAAATCTGCCTCTGCATCCAAATGAATTATAGATAGGGTTCCAAAACCTGGCAAAGGGCAGGTTTTATTAATAAACAGATAAGAAGCGATTTGTTTTTGCATCAGAACAAAGATAGAGAAAAAGAGGCCTAAAACCCCTCCTATCTTTCTATATTGATAAGAAATATAGATTAAAGAAAGCATAATTTCAACTCGAATAGCCTGTTAAAAAACAGCCCTTACCCCTCCCATCAAATTAAACCCATATACTTGATAATTATGCCAGCGCTCATATTTGTTATTTAAAATATTATTTATATCCATCCAAGCGCTAAAAGTTTTATTTATTTTAAATTCAATCCCCGCACTTAAATCCGACCCAGAATTATATGTTTTACTTATGTTTCCTTTAGTTAAATAATGACCTGTGCCAAAAACATAAAAATCGACTTTTAATAATAGCTGCTTAAATGCCCACCAACGTAATGAACTGGTAAACTCCATAGGTATAGTATGCCATGCTTTAGCATTACTATTCATCCCCGTATATCCATTTAAAGTTAGTGAGCCTGTAGCAGTAAACTTCTCTTTATTTATATAACTAATATCACCATGAATTTTAAAACTTTTAACTTTTACCTCATTACTAATAACAAAAGATTTGTTATCGGCAGCTGTATCGTTTATAAAGAATGGAAGATTTTGATAAGTAACATAACCTGCCTTTGCATTAAAATTAAAATGTTTTGTCATCGTTGCTTTTATACCCCAATAATATTCTAATTCCTTAGTATTCAATTGCGCATTTATGGCTTTTAAATATGGGTTTATTTTAAATAAATTGCTATAAGTATTCTTTGTATATCTACCAACCCAACCAGCTTCAAAAGCGAATACATGTTCTTTAATAAAAGCTTCGGCAAAAACATTAGGCATCATAACAAATTTTCCATTATCCCAAGTTGGCTCTATTCCGCCATGAATTTTGAAACGAGGAGTAGAAAAAATTAATGACGGGAGTAATTGAAAAAAATTATTACTAATTTTTATATTATTTAACAACAAATTTTTTGTTGTGTAGGAAGTTATATCCAATTTGGCTTCTAGTTTAAAAGTAAAAACTTTTCCAAAATTTTTTTGAAGTGGCGCATTTAATATAAATGTAGTTTCGCTTAGCTTATTTAAATTGGTAAAACTACTTACCATAATACTAGGATTATACTTTATACCATAGCTTCCAGTGTAGGTGTTGCGAACTCCAAACTTAATTTGAAAATCTTTAACCTGCTGTCGAACATCTTTCTTACTATAGTGGTACATACTTGTATCGTAACCATACAAAAAAACATGCATTTTATTTGCGTCAACAGTAGTATACAGTTCATTATTTTTAATAAAATAACTACCCGTAAGTTTAATGTGCATATTTAAATAATCTTGATTTAATAGTTTCCCCTTAGCTGAAATATAGTTGGCATAGAGATTGACTAAATAATTCTTCCCATCACCAAAGCTAAAAGCAGCATCAATATAAGGACTTGAGAAATTGCCATAACCTACTTTTACATAATTCCTTAACCCAAAGTACAGATTAGTATCCTGTTTAAGTGCCAATGGTTTTAAAGGAAAGGGCTGATAAGAATAAAATAAATTTTGAGCTGGTATTTTATATGTTAAAGTAGGCAAGGTTGTATCAGCATTTAAATGGGTAGCAGAAAAATTAATTTTAACTGAGTTGCGTAGCACCGGTTTATAAACCGAATTGATATCAATGGTTGATATTTTTTTAAGTGTATCTTTTTGAGCCCATGCGGCAAATGGAATTAAAACATTGGTAAAAAAGAAGATTCCGAAAAAAAAAGTTAATCGGCCATTTACAACAAGCGCTATTGGACTATTTTTTTTTATAATTGAATAATTATCTAAAACTATAATTTGTCTGTAGATCATAGAATATATTTTATTTATAATTTGTATGAGTTATTTTTAGATTTTTAAGACCATACAATAGAAACTCACGCTTGAAGCGTTTTTCTATTTTGCATTATCCATTTTTTGTTGGGCTTCATTTTTTAATTCCAGTATAACCGAATTTTTAGCCACGCTTTCGTAAGTAGCTCTTGCATTGAAAAAATCTTTCTGTTGCATAAAAATGTCCCCAAGTAAAATGTAACTTTTGGCAATCCAGATGTCGTAAGACCCTGTTTCTTTTATAACGGAAAGTGCTGATTTTTCAGCTAACGCAAGATTGCCCAAACTAAACTGACAATTGGCAATTTCATATCTTGATTCTGCGCCCCAAGCTGATTTATTAATGGACGAACAAGATTTAAAAGAATTGATTGCTGTAACATAATCCTTATTTAGCTGCTGCGATTTACCCAGTACTAAAAAAGAAATAGATCGATCATCGGTACTGATTCCTTTTTTAATAAGTAAATTTTTTGCTACCTCATTGGCTTGTGCATATTCTTTTAGCTGGTAATAGCAACGTACCAAACCTCTCAATGCTTCTAATTGATTATCTTGATTTACAGAACCAACAATTAATGATTCAAAATACTTTTTAGCTTTACCATAATCCTTTAATTCAAAATAACTGATGCGTGCTGCTTCTAGTGTTGATTTTTCGAAGAAACGACTTAATCCTTGACTGTTCACATAATTATAACCAATTAATGCATTTGTAAAATCCTTGTTAGCATTATAACAGTCACTAATAAAATAATTGGCTTCTAACACACTAGTGCCAGTAGGATAAGTCGTTAAATAATTTTTAAATGCAAGTATTGCTGCAGCAAAATCATTAGCATTATATTTTAATTCGGCAGCAGCATAGGTTAATGAATCGGCTTCATTTACAGAAATACTTTTTCCCATTTGATGCATCATTTCTATGTACGCATTGGGTTTTCCCATTTCTATATAAATAGTTTTCATGATCCCAGTTGCTTCATCTGCTTCAGAAGACTGCGGGTATTTTTCAACAAGAGTTTGATAACTAATTAACGCCTCATCGTACTTGTCTGTATTGTAATAAATCAATCCTAATTTTAATAAAACCATTGGCTTTAAACCTTCTGATCTAGTATCGTTTAACACAGTATTTAAGTAAGGAACGGCAGATAAAAAAAATTCGTCGGCAATATATGTTAGAGCTAGCTCTAAATTAGCATCCTCTACCAGTGTAGTTTGCGGATATTTTTTTAATAAGCTGATTAGCGCATTTATTTTATTATCTGAGCTTTTTACACCCGCTATCAAGGCTTTTTGAAACATAGCATAATCACTTTGCGGCAGGGCATTGTTAATTACTTTTTCATACATATTATTAGCTTTAATAAAATCTGAATTCATAAAATAACAATCAGCAGTTCGTATATAAGCATCTTGTTCCATAGCGGGCGATGTAATTGAAACTATTTTAGTAACCTGTTCAAAATATATAATCGCTTTACTAAAATTTTCCTTATGAAACCAACTATATCCTAAATTATAATTAGCTGTATTTTTATTAGCCTCTCCTTGTGCTGGAGCATTAGCATCTAGGTAAATAGTTAAATGTTTAATGGCTTTATCATATTCATTATTTTGATAAGCTATTTCACCTTTCCAGAAATTAGCATAAGGGGTTACAGAAGAATTTGGTAATGCTAAAACACTTGTTAATAAATCATTCGATTTTTTTATTTGCTGGTCATTAAATAATTCTACGGCACGGCCATATAAAATACTTGGATATATTTTTTGCATAGCAGAGGTTGGCTTATCAAAGGATTCGTAGAATTGTAAGGCATCAGAAAAATTATTAGTTTTAGCCATCATGCTTACTAAAATTTCTCTAGCCTCATTATTATCGTTACTATTTGGATAGTCGTTTAGGTATTTCTTCATTTCACTTAATGCGATATCCTGAAATCCTAATTCGTATGAAAGTTTGGCATAATTAAATCGAGAGATCTGCTGTTGTAATTTATTTGAGTTATTATAAGCGCCATACTGAAAAGCATTACGGGCATTTGTTTTTTGGTTAGTTTGCAAATAACAATCGCCCAATAGATACATACTGTTTTGTCCCATAGAATCTTTTTCAGAACTAAGCTGTTTAAACCCTTCGATAGCTTTTTCTAATTTATTTTCGGTATAGTAAGAGTAACTAAGTTCATAAATAATTTCCTTACTAACCTTATCACTATTATTTTTAAATGCCTCCAAAAAAGGTAGGGCTTTTTTATAATTTTTCTTTTCAAAATATAACTGTCCTACCAGCAGATTCATTTCTTTTTGATAAAATAATGTCCCCGTTCGACTAAGTACCATTTCGCCATAACGAAGTGCTTCGTCTTTTTTTCCTTCAAAATAATATATTTCTGCAATATAATAAGGCACCACCCCTTTATAATCTTCCTGAATTTCAACCAATTTAAAAGATTTTAATGCATCTTTAAAATTATGGTTGTAATAGCTGATAAAACCGTAGTAATAATTTGCGGGTATGTAATATTTATTATCAGGCATTTGCTGTATCTCATCAAACAAAGGTTTGGCTTCGGCAAATTGTTTTAGATTAAAATAAGAATATGCTCTTTCAAATTTAGCATCAGCAATTTCCTCGTTGCTCAAATTTTGAAATCCTGCAAGCTCATAATAATCAATGGCGCTATTAAAATTTTCGTTAATAAAATAATATTTTGCCAAATGATAACTCAATAATTGCTTACGGGGTTCATTATTTACCAAATTAATATAATGAAGAGCCTCTTGCTCTGCAATAGGCAGCTGCAATTTTAATTCGCAAACAATATAATAATAACTTATGTCATCGTTGAGGTAAGTGTGGTCGCTAATTGTGTTATCTAGGCACTTTGCCTTTAACTCAGCAAAAAGTGGATAAGCAAGTGAAAATTGTTCTTTTACAAAAAGATCTTTCGCGTCTTTAAACTTTTTTTCGGAGTCTATAATTACATGGGTAGGTTGCGAAAAAGAGGTTAAACAAATTGCTGTAGCAAACAGCAAGAGGATAATTTTTTGTTTTATCATGGTTGTTGGTTGATTCTTTGTATTGCTTGCAAATTTACTAGATTACACTTCCGTTACAAACATCATTTCAAATGATTGTTAATAAGTGGATAATTACTGTAAACAAAACGAATGTATTTTTACAATGCTGTTAATAAAATGATAAATAATCTCTGGCATCAAATTTTATAACAGTTGACTAAATAGTTATAACCATTAAAAAAAGTAAAAAATGAGAAGATTATTATCTACTAAGTATTCTGCAGGGGCATTTAGTACGGCCATGCTTTTATTAAGGCTAGGTATTGGTATTTTAATGATGGCACATGGCTATGACAAACTCTTACATTTTAGTAAAATCCAGGATACTTTTTTAAATTTTTTAGGTATGGGCAGTACTATATCCCTGGTAATGGTTGTTTTTGCAGAATTCTTTTGCTCTTTATTTTTAATACTAGGATTATTTACTAGATTATCTGCTATACCCTTAATCATTGCCACTTGTGTTATGGTTTTCAAGGCACATCATAGCGATATTTTTGGAGATGGAGAACATGCTTCTTTGTATCTAATATCCTATCTAGTAATATTATTTGTTGGACCAGGCAGGGTTAGTGTAGATAGTATGATTGGAAAATGAATTATTACTAATCCTTATGTAATGTGAGGGGTATTAAAAATATACATAATTTCATGTTTATAACCGAAACGAAAATACGCATACATTATGCTCTTACCGACCAGATGGGGGTAGTATATTACGGACATTACGCTCAATTTTACGAAATAGGTAGAACAGAAGCGATACGGCAGATTGGATACACATACAAAGAAATAGAAGCCTTAGGTATCATTATGCCCGTGGTTGATATTCATAGCCGTTTTCTACGTCCGGCAAAATACGATGACTTAATAACCGTAAAAACAATTTTACAAGAAATGCCCGAACATTTTAAAATCGTTTTTCATTCCGAAATTTTTAATCAGCTAGGCGAGTTACTTAATACAGGTGTGGTTACTTTATTTTTTGTAAATGCCAAAACCATGAAGCGGTGCAATATACCCGAGGTATTTCGGGAAAAATTATCTGTCTACTTTGTAGCTTAAGGCATGTATAAAAATAAAAACCAAGTATAATATTTAACCTATTTTTTATTTTGTATTTTACTTTTATATCTGCTACACCCTATTATAATCTGCCTTCCAATTCTGTATTGCCATTTTAATTTCTTTTGCACTTAAATTACCATCTGCAGCTTGTTTTGCTAATGCAACAAACTCATCATCTCCTGCAAAACGCAGCGCAACGATTTGTCCCATGTGCAAGCGACTATCTAGTGTTTTACCAGTTGCAACAAAATGGCGAAAATTTTCCTCGGCACGTATAGCTTTATCATGTGCTTTTAAAGCAGATGAACGTGCAAAAAAACAAACAAACAATAATACAAAACTCATTAAAAATAGCAACAGAGCTGTGCATAATCCAGCATCTGTATAAGTGCAATTGCTTAAAGATTTATACAAGTTAATGCTTGACCATACCAACAATATTAAAATTGCAGGCAAAGTGATAAAGTGATATAAGGGCACAAACCTTGTATGGTTTTTAAAATTCTGATTAGGCATAATTTTATACTTTTTATTTAAGATAAAATTAAGGTAAATATTAAACAAACCATCATTTTAAAATATCAAGCAGTTTCCACATTTTTTCGCGAACAGCACCAGCACTCCCATAAAAATTATTGATAATAAAAGAAAAAATATACTCAGCTCCCGAGCTAGATGTTACATACCCTGTATAACTTCTTACACCCCCAATATATCCTGATTTCATTTTAATGCCATTCTGTGTGGGTAAGGCACTATAAAAAGATGCATAATAATCTTGCTTTTGTGCATACTGCATGGCCTTTACTAGAGCCTGTGTAGTAATTCGATTTGCTGGCGAAAGGCCGCTACCGTCAATAATGTGTAAAGCCGATTTTTCAATGCCATTTTTATTCCAAAAATCGGTAATAATACCAATGCCAGTATCGGTAGATCCAAAATTTGTTTTTTCGTACGCTATTGTTTTTACAAAAGCTTCGCCATAGAGGTTTACGCTTTTTTGTAAAAACCAATAATTGATGCTATCGAGTGGTGGCGAATAAATACTCATCAACCCCTGATTAGCTAAAGGCAACTGTTCTTTATTTAAAAAATAGGAAATGCTTGTTTTTAATTGGCCAGATAAATTAATGTTATTTTTTTGTAAAAAATTTTCAATTTCTAATGCAAAGGACATAGATGCATTAGGCATAGCTCCCGAAATTTTAAAAGCTTCATTGCCAGCGGGTATTGTTCCTTTTACATAACCTAGTAATCCATTTTCAGGTAAATAAATAACTGAATTATCTCCACTTTCTTGTTTCCCTGTTATTAGTTCATTAATTAATACTGAAGGGTATAACGGAGGAATAAATTGTAATATTTGCACAGAATCGCCTACATTTTTTCCCGGCTGCAAAAAAAGATCATATTGATTTTCATGCCAATTTACCCCCCTTGCTCCTGCCCCATAATAATTACCAATATCTTCCCAAGTCCAACCTTTAGGGGTTGTTTGTACTGACCCTTTAGAATCGTTGATAATAAAATTACCAGAAATTTTTTTTATACTTTTTGCTTTTAACGCTGATAATAATTTTTGCTGAATTGCTTCTTGTTTAGTACTATCCCATCGCCAACTACCAAAAGAAGGATCGCCCGAGGCGGTAATAAAAAGATCCCCATATAATGTTTTTTCAGAAATATGTCCATTGTAACTAAAATTTGTTTTATAGCGGTAGTCCTTACCCAGCAATTCAAGAGCCGCAACGCTAGTCATTACTTTAAGACAACTGGCAGGTGCTAATCCCATCTGCGAATTTTTTTCAAAAATAATTTGGCCCGATTTACTTTCTACTACATACAAGCTTATAGAAGCATGTTTAAATTGCGAATCGAGCTCCATTTTACTCATTCCACTCTGTAATTTGGATTGAATTATCTGTGAAAAACAAATTCCGTTATAAAATAGCGCTAAAACCAAAAAAAATATTTTCATATGTTAACTTATCTTGCATTGAAATTAATCTATTTAAAGCTATACATGACACAAACTTCTATTATTACTATTGGGGACGAATTATTAATTGGGCAGGTAATTGACACCAATAGTGCATGGATGGCTCAGCAGCTAAATAAAGTAGGCATACGGGTAGTGCGTAGAGTCGCAGTAGGTGATGTTTGGGATGAAATATGGAGCGCATTGGATGAAGAACAAAAATATGCAGATATAATTTTATTAACAGGTGGCCTAGGACCTACTTCAGATGATATAACCAAAGCGTTATTGTGTAAATATTTCAACGGAAATATGGTTGTTAATGAAGGGGCTAAGCAAAATGTATTAACTATTTTTAATAGAATAAATAGGCCCATTATTGAACGAAATTTAAAACAAGCAGAAGTTCCTGACACCTGTACTGTTCTGTTAAATAAAAGAGGAACAGCACCAGGAATGTTGTTTCATAAAAACGGAAAAATATTTGTTAGTTTGCCAGGGGTGCCATATGAAATGCAGGGGCTTATGGAAGAAGAGGTAATACCTGCTTTATTAAAAAAATTTCAATTCCCAAGCATCATACATAAAACATTATTAACTGCTGGTGTAGGCGAAAGTTTTTTAGCAGAGCTTGTTCAGATTTTTGAAGACGCATTGCCAACAAATATAAAATTGGCTTATCTACCCCATTATGGCATGGTAAGATTGCGTTTAACGGCAACAAGTTTTAATAAAATGGAGGTAAAAAATGAGGTACAACATTTATTTAATACATTACAATTACTGGTAAAAGATTACTTGGTAACCAATATAGATGAATTGATGCAAAATGTGATAGGGAAATTGTTGATATCAAAAGGAAAAACAATGTGTACCGCCGAAAGTTGTACAGGAGGCTATATATCTCACCTGCTTACATCTATAACAGGCTCTTCACAATTTTATGATGGCAGTGTAGTAAGCTATTCTTATCAGGCCAAAGAAGACTTGTTACAGGTTGAAAAAAAAATATTAGAAACTAAGGGTGCCGTTAGTGAAGAAGTGGTATTACAGATGGCAAAAGGTGCTTTACAAAACATTAAATCTGATTATGTGATTGCGGTTTCTGGCATTATGGGTCCTGATGGCGGCTTACATGACAAGCCCGTTGGCACCGTTTGGATAGCCGTTGGTTGTTCAGAAAAAATAGAAGCTAAAAAATTATCTTTTAGATACGACAGAAAGCGAAATATTGAGCTAACAGCCACTACCGCATTGAATTTACTACGAAAATTTATACTAGCTCAGCCATATTGATATAGCTCATGTAAAAGAGCTATATATTATTTGCAAAAGCATTTATAATGGCCTGTCAACTATTAAAACGAAAATAATTACCTTTGAGTAGGATTGCAAACAAACATCAAATCATTATATGAGTTTAGTTGATTTAGTAATGCCAAAACTGGGAGAAAGTATCATGGAAGCCACCATTTTAAAATGGCATAAAAAACCAGGTGATACCATTAAGCAGGATGAAACCGTTCTGGATATTGCTACTGATAAAGTAGATAGCGAAGTGCCATCAATTGCCGAAGGTGTAATGGAGGAGATTTTATTTAATGAAAATGACGTGGTTCCCATTGGGGCCGTTATAGCCAAAATAAGAGTTGGGGCTAATGCTGCTGTTTCAAATAATCAGACTCCCTCTACACCAAAACAACCAGAGTATGAAGATGCTAAAGTAGTAGAAGAAATTCCTTTTCAGCCAATACAAACTTCACACTTTACCTCCGCCGCAGTAGCAATTCGTTTTTACTCCCCACTTGTTTTAAATATAGCACAACAAGAAGGCATCAGCATGTCAGAATTAGAAAACATACATGGAACAGGACAAGATGGAAGAGTAAGTAAGAAAGATATTTTAACTTATGTTGCAAACAAAGGCACAAGCAGTCCTATAAACACTACAAGTTTACAACCACAAAATACTTTTGTTGCAACAACCGAACAAAGAACACCGAATACCGAACAGCAAGCATACCAGCCACCTGTTTTTTTTACTGGTAATGTAGAAGTTATAGAAATGGACCGTATGCGTAAGCTGATTGCTAAACACATGGTTGACAGTAAGCACACATCAGCACACGTAACCAGCTTTGCAGAATGCGATGTTACCAATTTGGTTTTGTGGAGAGAAAAAATAAGAAAAGATTTTGAAAAAAGAGAAGGCGAAAAAATTACTTACACACCATTATTTATTGAAGCGATTGTTAAGTGCATAAAAAAATACCCATGGCTTAGCAGCAGTGTGGAAGGCGATAAAATAATTATAAAAAAAGATTTAAACATTGGTATGGCGGCCGCTTTGCCCAATGGTAATTTGATAGTACCCGTTATAAAAAATGCCGATCAGCTTAATTTAACCGGTTTAACCAAGCAGGTAAATAGTTTGGCAAATGCAGCCCGATCTGGAAAACTAAGACCTGATGATACTACTGGAGGCACTTTTACCTTAACCAATGTAGGCACATTTGGCAGCATTATGGGTACGCCCATTATCAATCAACCGCAAGTCGCCATAATGGCTGTTGGTGCCATTAAAAAAAGACCCATGGTTATTGAAACTCCACAGGGCGACAGCATTGCTATACGACACATGATGTATATTTCATTAAGTTACGATCACCGTATTATTGATGGAGCATTAGGCTCTACCTTTTTAAATGCAGTTAGTAAAGAGTTGGAGAATTTTGATATCAACAGAAGTATTTAATACCTGTATATTGATATATAAATTAGTTTAAAGTTTAAGGTCATAGCTGAGCGAAATAAAAAGCTAATCATTGCAAACTTTCTGCCCTTACAGCTTCCACTTCATCTGCAGACATTGGTAATTTTTTTCCCAACAGTCTGTATCCAGTTTCGGTTATCAGATAATCCTCTTCCACACGAATGCCACTAAAATCACGAAACTTATCCAAGGCTTGATAATTGATAAATTCAGTAAATTTATTCTCGTTTTTCCATTTATCCATTAATTGCGGAATCATATAAATACCGGGCTCAACGGTTAAAGTAAATCCGGGCTCAAGGGCGCGACCCAGCCTCAATGATTTCATACCAAACTGTGTACTTTTTTTAAGTGTATCCGTATAGCCCACATAAGGTTCGCCTAAGTCTTCCATATCATGCACATCTAGGCCAATCATATGTCCTAGCCCACATTGAAAAAACATAGCATGTGCACCAGCGGCAACAGCTTCGGAGGCATCTCCTTTCATTACGCCAAGCAATTGCATGCCTTCTACAATTTTTTCTGCAGCATTTAAATACACGTCTTTAAATAAAACGCCAGGCCTAAGCATGGCTAACGAACTATAGTGTGCCTGTAAAACAATTTCATACACTTCTTTTTGTATACTGGTAAATTTTTTTCCAACTGGAAATGTACAGGTAAGATCACCGGCATAATGCATATCATTTGCTGCGCCAGCATCGCACAAAATCATTTGCCCTTCTTTTATGGTGTTGCCACTATAAACATTGTGCAGCGTTTCTCCATGAATGGTAACTATGGGATGAAAAGAAAGACTTCCATTTTGGGCATACGCTACTTCTTTTACTTTTGCCATCACTTCATATTCTTTCATACCTGGTTTTGCAAATCGCATAGCTGCAAGATGCATATCTGCGCTTATAATTGTTGCTTTATCCATTTCAACCAGTTCGCAATTTTCTTTATATGAACGCTGGCTAATAATGGTTTTAATTAAAGGGACAGAAACCATTTGATCAATAGCATTTACGGCTACCTGTAACCATTGAGACATTTTTATTTTATTTTCGGTACGATATGGTGGAATAAAATGAATTTTTCTGCCGCTGGCCATTGCTTTACGAATGAGAATTTCAATATTATTATAGGGCTGTGTTTTAGAAACCCCAACAGCAGTTGCCATATCCACAAGTGAAGGCAGTGACCCTGTCCAAACAATATCTTCTATGGTCAATTCATTCCCAAAGATTATTTCTTCTCCACTATCGGCATCAATTACTGCAGCAAGTGAAGCCATATTTATTCCAAAATAATATAAAAAATTACTATCCTGTCTGAATGGATACCAATTGTCTTTATAATTCATACCAGTCTCATCATTACCTAACAAAACAATAAGCCCCGTTAAACTATTTTTTTGTAATACATTACGCCTGTTGGTATAAATTGCTGATTCAAATAATCTGAATTGCATAATTTTATTTTTTAAATAGAATTAATAAAATTGTTGTAATACATAGGAGCATTGAGTAAAGAAAAAATGATTTGATTATAAATATTTTTTTTATCCAAAAAATAAATATCAAAATGGGTAATATAAATAATATCGCCAACATGGGAAGCCAAAGTATTTCAAAAACTGCCCCAACTAAAGCAAAGTGATAAACGTTAAACACCTGTGGCAAAAACCAATAGATAAATGCGCAGACACTAAGTATAAAAAATAATTGTTCTGTTTTTAAATTTTTAATTTTACGCGATGTATGTTTCATTGATAAGGCATTTAAAAACTAAATAATTACGGGCAACACAAGGGCCTATGTTTTACTCAAATCCCAATCCCCAATCTTTGCCTTTATCTACTGCGGGCAAGCCATCTTTTATCCATTTAGCAGGTTTGCCATCTTTTAAATAATAATCAAAAAACTGCCCCAGTCTTATGGAAAGATCTTTACGATTTTTTCGTTCTACCAGATTATGATCTTCACCATTGTATTGCAGCAACCAAACTTTTTTATTGAGGCGGCGCAGCGCTGTAAAATATTCTATCCCTTGATACCAGGGCACCGATCCATCTGCATCGTTATGCATTATTACAATTGGAGTATTCACTCGATCGGCCAGAAATAATGGCGAATTTTTAAGATAAAGATCTAGTCGCTGCCAAAGTGTTGCGCCTATTCTACTTTGTGTATGCTCGTACTGAAACTGCCGGTTTAATCCGGTGCTCCAGCGTATGCCACCATAAGCGCTTGTCATGTTACTGACGGGAGCACCTGCCCATGCAGCACGAAACATATTAGTTTTGGTGATTAAATAAGCTGTTTGATAGCCACCCCAGCTTTGTCCCTGCAGGGCCATTCGACTACTATCTACCCAAGGCATTTTAGATAAATATTTTGCTGCACTTACCACACTATTATAAGCGCTTTTGCCTGGCTCGCCATCTTTATAATAAATATTAGGATCAAAAATTAGGTACTCGTTGCTTACAAAATAGGGTACATTAACGGTGGATGCACTTGGAGCTGGTGAGCGGTAATTGTATAACCCATCGGCATCCCTTTCATAAAAATAAAAAATAACCGGATATTTTTTCTTGGGATCAAAATTTTCGGGTTTATATAAAAGCCCCTCACTCACTTTACCATCAAACATTTTCCATTTAACCAATTCAACCGTTAGCCAGTTAAAATCTTTTTGCTGATTGGCTACATCAGTTAACTGTATTAGGCTTTTAAAATCTACACAAGTATACAATTCGCTTTTACTAATATCTGAACGCTGCACTAAAAACTTTTCGGCTTTTTCTGCTTTTACAGGGTTACTAAAACTGTATGGGCCTGATGTGACCAAAACGGGGTCACCAATTTGATTTATTTTTTTGGTGTAGAATCCTGCATGCTTAGTTGTTTTATTCTGCATCCTAAGTAAAATATTTTCATCAGCATTAATAAAGCGTTTTTCCTTATCAAGATTTATATAATTAAATTCTATTTTATTTTTACGTCCAAACCCATTGCTGATATTTTTAGGTTGTTCAAGTCCATTTGGATCTGTTTGCCAAATATCATATAAATCGTTAATAAGCAAATATTGATCATTAACTGTCCAGCCTGTAATACCTGCCTGTCTTGGATAATCGGGCACATCATTTTCAACATCATAAAGTGGCACTTTAATTTTATCACTTATATTTTTCGTTACCCCACTTAAAGCGTTCCAAGTATAATAATTTTTGGTATCTGGCTCGTACCAATACACATATTTACCCGCAGGTGATGCGCTAAAATTAGCCAGTGAATTAGCTTTAATCAATCTTTTTTTACCATCATGTGTGCTAATGGCATAGGCTGTTGTTTTAGTACGTCCTTCCCATTGCATGGCTATGCGGTTACCCTTGTTACTTTCGGACAAAACCCAATCAGCATTACCTTCATCAACTAGTGATATATTTTCAGCTTCCACATCACCCAACTGTACAATTTTTTCATCTCCGGGCTTCATCACAGCCAAATAATTCCGTTTTAATTCGTTGTTTAAATTTTTAAGCTGCATAGGTTGTAAATAGTCGTCATTATAATGCCACACATCTAAACGAGCCAACTCAAAATCAACCAGCGTGGTATCTTTTGGCGCGGCAATAGCAGCCGTGCCAAAAAATAATTTCTTTCCATCTTTACTAAATTTTAATGTGCCATTTTCGCTAATGGTAGAACCGAGCTGCATACCTACTATATTTTTATCGGCAATTAATTTTGCACTATCCTTACCAATAGTATAATACCAGAGTTTATAAAATTTTTGAAGGGCCTTGCTACTGCTGTCTCTCTCTGCAACAAAAGCAAGTTGCAAGCCTACATCATCAAAACTAAAATTTTTGCACTCATTTAAATTACGCATAATGGTATCTAATTTTTCCGATGCCAGGTTATACAATAAAACAAAAGCAATACTATTGCTATCTTTAATGGCTTTGGTCGTTTTAATTACCAGCCTGGTACCCAACTTATCAAAAGTATAATCACTAACTAGTTTAAATATTTTTTCTTTACTACTACTCATATTGCGCAGTACCAAATCAGTACCTTCGGCAGTTCCTATGCCTGCAGCAGCATCGTCGCCTTCTATATCTTTTAATTCACCTTCTACTGCAGCATTCTCATCCTCTCCTTTTTTAATAAGTTCTTTGGCGGCTTTATTAACAACTATAATCACTTCTTCTTTTGATAGCCTGCCCTTTACAGAATCAACTGATCTTCGAATAATAGAATCGGCCAATTTAACTAGCATATCTATATTTATTTTAACAGAATCAACCAAGGCTGGTTTTGTTTTTTTTAATTTTGATGTATCAGTTAATGATTTCTCCATTTGATAAGCAACCCAACCAGCGGATTTTTCTGGTGTTTTAAATCCTTTCACTCTTGCAAATTTTAGAATATCAAATTTACCTAACTCAATGATCCCGATTGAATCTTTAGTGAGTTCATCAGCTTTCTTCTTTTTTATTTTTGCCTGTCGAGTTTCCTGAAAAATTGGTTTAATTTTAAATACCACATAGCGACTATCTTTAGTAATCACAGCGCCATAACCCCTAGCAATTACCTTTTTTTCTAAAGTAGTTAGCTGCTGTATAATTAAATCACCATCCCCTTCCTGCGGATTTATAGTATACACCGCATACTGACCATCATCACTGATTAATCTTTCACTAATGCTTTTCCATCCATCATAAACTCCATGGGTTAATGGTTTTTTATTTTGTGCAGATAGGCCTAGGCTAATTAACAATACAATTGGGATAATAATTTTCTTCATATAATTTGATTTGGATAATAAAGTTATTGGAAATGAATTAGAATTCGAATGCCGCTTATCAATTGACCTTAAGCTTTTATTCCTTATCCATCTTTACACAAGACGGGTAAATGAAAGATAAAAACGGGTCATGTTGCAACATCTATTCTTCTAAAAAACCCCATTCATCCCTGAGTTTTACTAATTGAGCCACTTCTAGCTTAACATTATCATAATGTGCAGCATTTTTTTTTTGGCGGTATGCTTCATATAAACTTACGGCACAGGCAACAGAAATGTTTAAAGACTTAATGATGCCCACCTGCGGAATAATGAAATTTCCATCAGCCATTGCAATAATTTCTTCGCTTACACCAGTATGTTCGTTGCCAAAAACTAGGGCCACTGGCTCGGTTAGATTTAATTGGTGTAGCCCAACAGCATCGGCACTAAGGTGTGTGGTATATATTTTTTTAAAATGTTTTCGTAGTTCTGTAAAACAAGCCTCGGCATCAGTAAATTGATGTATACTAAGCCATTTAGCTGCGCTAGACGAGCTTTTGGCACCCCATTTTTTATGTGGTGGAATTCGTGTATTTAATATATATATATCCTGTATGCCCACAGCGTCGCAGGTACGCATTACCGCCGAAATATTATGGGGATCAAAAACATTTTCTAGCACAACAGTTAAGTCAGGCTGACGTTTGTTTATCACTGCTGTTAGGCGGTTATTTCTGTCTGGAGTCATACTGCAATTTAATACAAGATCAGTTACACTAATAATGCTAATTATATAAATTAGGTAAATTAGTATAATTTGTAAAAAAATGCACCTCCTCAATTTTTTTCAGTAAATAAGAATATTTTTGCTGATAAAGCATTTTGATTTGAGTATAAAAATTTTTTTATTAACCCCTCCGTTTACACAACTTAATACTCCCTATCCTGCTACTGCGTACTTGAAAGGTTTTCTCAATACAAAAAATATAAACTCTTTCCAGGCTGATTTGGGTATTGAAGTAACGGTGTCCTTGTTTTGTAAAGTTGGATTACAAAATTTGTTTGCTCAAATTAAGAAGCAAAAAAAAGAACAAAGCATAAATACAGCAAGAATAATTTTTTTGCAGCAAGATTATGTCAATACCATTGATGCGGTGATCCTATTTTTGCAGGGTAAAAATCCTACGCTTGCGCACCTCATTTGCAAAAGAGATTTTCTACCTGAGGCAGAACGATTTGCTCAACTAGACGATTTAAAATGGGCCTTTGGTAATATGGGCACCCAGGATAAAGCAAAGCACCTGGCTACCATGTACCTAGAAGATTTATCAGATCTTATAAAAGAAACCGTTGATGAACATTTTGGTTTTAGTCGCTATGCAGAGAAATTAGGAAGGTCGGCCAATAGTTTTAATGAATTGTACCATGCGTTGCAACAGGAGTTCACCTATCTTGATAAAATACTTATTGATATTTTACAAAAAAAAATGGAAGTAGTTAAGCCGCAACTGGTGGCAATTTCTGTTCCCTTTCCGGGTAATTTATATACCTCATTGCGTTGTGGACAATGGATAAAAAAAAATTATCCTAGTATAAAAGTAGCCATGGGTGGCGGTTTTGCAAATACTGAATTGCGTTCTTTATCTGATGCTCGAGTATTTGAATTTTATGACTTTATTACTTTAGATGATGGTGAGGCTCCTATTGAAATTTTATTACAGCATGTACAAGGCACAAAATCCATTAATGATTTAAAACGAACATTTACCTTAGTTGATAGTAAAGTAACCTACATCAACAATACTAATTGTACAGATTATAAACAAGGCCAAGTAGGTACTCCTGATTATAGCGACTTGCTTTTAGATAAATATATTTCGGCTATTGAAGTAATAAATCCCATGCATAGTTTATGGAGCAATGGCCACTGGAACAAACTCACTATGGCGCATGGTTGCTATTGGGGGAAATGTACTTTTTGCGATATTTCTCTTGACTATATAAAAAATTACGAGCCCGTTACAGCATCCTTACTTTGCGATCGAATGGAAGCAATGATTATGCAAACTAGACAAACTGGCTTCCATTTTGTGGATGAAGCTGCACCGCCAGCATTGATGCTAGCACTTGCAGTAGAAATTATTAAACGAAAACTTATTCTTAGCTGGTGGGCCAATGTGCGTTTTGAAAAAAGCTTTACTAGAGATCTGTGTATTATTTTAAAAGCATCAGGCTGTATTGCTATTTCTGGCGGACTAGAAGTAGCATCAGACAGGTTACTAGAATTGATACAAAAAGGAATTACAGTGACACAAGTTGCAAAAGTGAATAAAAATTTTTTTGATGCGGGTATTATGGTACATGCGTATTTAATGTACGGCTTTCCTACACAAACCGCACAGGAAACCATTGACTCGCTGGAAATTGTGCGCCAACTTTTTGAAGCAGACATTTTGCAATCTGCCTTCTGGCATTTATTTACCATGACGGCCCATAGCCCTGTTGGATTAAACCCCGAAAAATTTGGCGTACGAAAAATATCAGATGCCATTGGAACATTTGCCAACAATGACATTCAGCATATAGACCCTACAGGTGCCGAGCATGAAATTTTTAGTTTTGGACTAAAAAAATCTTTACACAACTATATGCATGCCGCATGTTTTGATTATCCATTACAAAAATGGTTTGACCACAAAGTACCCAAAACAACTATAGCATATGATTACATTGTTAAAGCCATTGAAAATATTGACATCACAAGTTCAAACCCAAATACAAAGGTTGTTTTTTTAGGCACTCAACCTAAAACAGAAATTATTATCAAAAGTAAAAAAGGTAACCAGTGGAAATTATTATCACTGACTTTTGAAACAAAAAAAGAAACGATTAATATAAAAGTTGATGCTATACAGGGTAAATGGCTAGCCAATACTTTACAATCTCTCGCCATATTAAACTACAAAATATTAACCTTGCAGGAAGTAAAAGCCGATTATGAAAATGCGGGACTAGAAAACTTCGAATTATTTTGGGATAATAAACCAGTGAATCAACTTTATAAAGCAGGATTATTACAATTGTAAATATTGGATGTAATAACTACATTTGAATATCCTAAATTATATGTTAAATTTAAAATAGTAGTTTATAAAATACAGATACCCACATTCTTAAATGTGAATTAATTGGGTAATAATATTGAGCGTAACAAATAATTGGGTATTCCTAAATATGTTTTATTTACCTCTAAGCATAAATGTATCTGTTTAAAATTGCTCAAGCATAATACCCAGCCCTGGCAAATTAGTATACTTAATTTTACCATCGTCAAATTTTACTCCTTCGGCAATATCATTCAACAATAATAATGTCCCATCCATATCCACATAATCAAGTAGGGGTGCCAATTGCGCAATAGCTGCTGTGCCAATTGAACTTTCATTCATACACCCTACCATTACTTTCATATTCAATTCTTTGGCCCTAGATATCATACGACGGGCAGGAGTAATACCACTGCATTTGGTAAGTTTAATATTAATACCGTGAAAATGATGATGGCATTTTTCCACATCAACTTCTGCAATACAACTTTCATCAGCAATTAATGGTAATGATGATTTTTTAAATAAAATTTCCATGCCATCCCAATCATCTTTTGCTAACGGTTGTTCAACCAGCTCAACACCTAATGTTTTTAAAATAGGAATTTTTTGTAATGCTTGTTCCAATGACCATCCAGCATTGGCATCTACTCTAAAAATAGAATCCGTATTTTTACGTAATTCAGTTAATGTTTCTATATCTCCCTCAACACCTACTTTTATTTTATACATTGGCCAAGGTTTTTCTTTCATTTTGGCAACCATATTTTCTATGCTATCTATCCCAATTGTAAAATCGGTTAAGGGTGCAGATGCGGTATCAAGGCCCCATAATTCGTGCAGCTGTTTTCTTTTAAGTTTACCATAAATATCCCATCCCGCCATATCCAAAGCACAAACTAAAAATGGGTTTGTTGGAAATAAATGATGAAGGTAATGCCAGTATCTTTCTGGATCGGAGAAAGCAAATTTTTCAAGAAATATTTTTTTTCGATCTAAATCTTCTGCCATTTTTTCTACCGTTATATTATAATAACTAATAGCAGGGGCTTCACCATAACCTTTTATACCCATAAAGTCTAGCTCCACAACAAAAGTAGATTGATGTGTTTTTGTACCTTTAGAAATGGTGAAAGGATGGCGAAAAGGGAGATGGAATATTTTGTATTGTACATTCATTGCTTTATAATTTACCTTCCACCTCTATTAAATCTTTAACGGAAATTTATATACTACTGTGCCATAGCTGATCATTTAAATAATTAAGCTAAAAGGATTTAGCTATATTATCATTACCAACTAGTTGTTTATTTCCAGTAACAAAAAGGCTTTGCTCATACTAGTAGAATAGCGTATATAAAATTGTAACCCCATCCAAAAAGATTAAGACAGGACAAGATAACACATTACAGAAAAAACTTAACATACTATGTGCAAAATGTCTCAAATAAAAACTTCTACCATATATTTGCAAAAAAGAAATAAGATGGAAACAACAAAAAAGAAAACAGGATTATTCTGGGTATTATTTCTAATATCTGTTGGTGTATTTTTTATTGTACTGCAGTCCCCTATTGGTTCATATTGTAGTATGGTGCTGCCTTTTAATGTTACATTTTTTGCCAAGGCGCTTGATTTAATATAATCTACCCAGTTAAACTCCAATTCTGTTTAAGATATGCGGTATCCCATCTTCTGCTCATTTTTCTTAATCTGATGATGTGATTTACATTATAATAGATCAACATCCTCAAACCTATTTCGAAAATAATATGATCCAACTCTAAATATGTAGCTTCTATAAAAAGCATTTTCCTTAAAATCAGCCATACGTATTTATAAAATTTAACCTAGTTATAAAAAAACGTTCATTACGGAACGGTTTTTTATATACTTTTTGTGACCTCTTATCACTTTACTTCCTCAAAAGGCACATCCTCAACTGTGCTTTCGCTATCTTCTGGTTGTGGCGCTGCTGCACCTGCATCAGCATTAGCTGCTTGCCCATCAGCTCCTGCACCCTCCTGTGTAGCCTTGTACATATCTTCACTAGCTGCTGTCCATGCTGCATTCATTTCTGTAATTGCTGTATCAATTTGAACAAGGTCCTGTAATTTGTGTGCTTCTTTTAATTTAGTTAAAGATGTTTCTATGGTTGATTTTTTATCTTCAGAAATCTTTTCGCCATATTCTTTCAATTGTTTTTCTGTTTGAAATATTAAGCTATCGGCATTATTAATTTTTTCTACTTTTTCTTTTTCAGCCTTATCGCTTTCTTCATTTGCTTTAGCATCATTTTTCATTTTTTCAATTTCTTCCTTACTTAATCCACTGCCTGATTCGATACGAATTTTTTGTTCTTTCCCGGTGCCTTTATCCTTTGCAGTCACGTGTAAAATACCGTTGGCATCAATATCAAAAATAACTTCTACCTGTGGTACACCACGTGGAGCCGGCGGTATTCCATCTAGATTAAAAGTACCCAAACTTTTATTTTGATTACTCATAGGGCGCTCACCTTGCAATACATGTATTTGTACTCCGGGCTGATTATCGCTTGCGGTAGAAAATACTTCCGATTTCTTTGTAGGTATGGTGGTGTTGCTATCGATTAATCTTGTCATAACGCCACCCATCGTTTCAATACCTAAACTTAAAGGGGTAACATCTAAAAGTAATACATCTTTAATGTCGCCACTTAATACAGCTCCTTGTATGGCTGCACCTACTGCAACAACCTCGTCGGGATTAACACCACGGTTAGGTTTTTTACCAAAGAATTTTTCAACCAATTCCAATACTTTAGGAATACGACTGCTACCCCCCACCATGATTATTTCATCAATTTCTGATGTGCTCATATTGGCATCTTTCAATGCTTTTTCGCAAGGTGTTAGGCAACGAGCAAATAATTTATCAGCTAATGCTTCAAATTTTGCACGGGTTAATTTTTTAACTAAGTGCTTCGGCACACCATCAACAGCAGTAACATAGGGCAGGTTAATTTCTGTTTCGGTACTCGCAGATAATTCGACCTTGGCTTTTTCAGAAGCTTCTTTTAAACGTTGCAAAGCCATCGGGTCTTTACGCAGGTCAATAGCTTCATCATTTTTAAATTCATCAGCGAGCCAATCCATAATTACTTTATCAAAATCATCACCACCCAGGTGGGTATCACCATTTGTAGATTTCACTTCAAATACACCATCGCCTAATTCCAATACAGAGATATCGAATGTACCGCCACCTAGGTCAAAAACCGCTATTTTATGGTCTTTCCCTCCTTTATCCAGTCCATATGCCAAAGCGGCTGCGGTTGGTTCGTTTACTACACGGCGAACGTTTAATCCGGCAATTTCACCAGCTTCTTTAGTTGCCTGGCGCTGTGCATCATTAAAATAAGCAGGTACAGTAATTACCGCATCGGTTACTTCCTGGCCCAGGTAATCCTCGGCAGTTTTCTTCATTTTCTGCAATACCATGGCACTTATTTCCTGTGGCGTATATTGTCTGCCATCTATGTCAATACGAACCGTATTATTGTCACCTTTTACCACTTTATAGCTCCAATGGCTGATCTCTTCCGTTACTTCATCAAAGCGGCGGCCCATAAAACGCTTTACGCTGCTGATGGTATTTTGAGAGTTGGTAATGGCCTGGCGTTTGGCAGGATCGCCCACTTTACGCTCGCCATTTTTAAGAAAAGCCACTACCGACGGGGTTGTGCGGCGGCCTTCTTCGTTTGCAATTACCACCGGCTCGTTGCCTTCCATTACAGATACGCAGCTGTTGGTAGTTCCTAAGTCAATTCCTATTATCTTTCCCATGATGTAAATTTTAATTTGATTAGTGGAGAATTGGCAATGATTATGCCATTTGGGGGATTGTGCAATTTTGTCAGATTGTTGAGAAGGCTTAGGGGGTTTAGGAAGTTTAGATTGGAAGCCTAAACTATCTAAACTATCTAAACTATCTAAACCTTCTAAACCTGATTTTAAATATCAGATACAATATGGCTAATGAATTGAAAATTGATTGCCCCTTTTTTATAGCATAGGGCGAATACTCTACCTGTATCGGCACTTCAAAATAAGTAAGTTTATGTAGTTTTATCTGGTAAATAATATCCGATGCATGGGCCATTCTGTTTTCGGTTATGATGATTTTTTGGGCAGCATTTTTATTAAATATGCGCAGGCCATTGTGTGCATCGGTAAGGTGAATACCCAATATAGTGTTTTGAAAAAGTACGCCTCCTTTTAGTACCATTTTTTTCATAAAGGGCATTCCGGTGGTAGTAGAACCAAACCGGCTACCCATCACTACATCATAATTATTGGCCCGTGTTATGGTTTCCATTTTTTGCAGATCCACATACCGGTGTTGCCCATCGGCATCAAAAGTGGCTATATAGCTGGCTCCGTTTTTTAATGCATAGTCAATGCCGATTCTTATTGCGGCTCCTTGCCCCTGATTTGTTGTTTGTTTTAATAAAACTGCATTTTGCTGTGTAATTTTATAGTTGATAGCTGAGCCATCATCAACAATTACTAAAAAATAGTTTGATGAAAACTGGCCGATTACTTCGTATAAAACTTCGGGCAATTCATTAAAAACTGCTATCACTACAAATAAAGGCATCTAAGGTTCTATTTTATTTTTATCTGTTTTTTAAGTACGGTTACTATATTTTTCTTATCAATATTTAGCACTTTGTAATTTTTAAAAATATTGCTTTTATTATTTAAACTATCACTGATGTAAAAGAAATTATCAATTGGCAGGCGCAAAGTATCACCGATGTTGGTAACACTATCAATGCTGCAGATATTTTGAAATTCAATACCAGGTTGCTTTCCAGCGCATTGATTGTATTCTATGTTTACAGTGCCTGCAAGGTTTACTTTAGTGGTATTATCCACAACCAATTCGTTGGTATAAGCCAGTAAATTATTACGGTAAGTAAACATCATAAAAATATGCAGTGCAAACAAAGCAATAAACCATGGGCTTTTTATTTTACTAAAGCCGATAGCTGCACTCATTATTATAAATGGATAAATAATTAAAATATGCCTTACCCCAACTTTTGAATGCACAAAAAATGTAAAGAACAGTAAAATAAAAAGCGGTAATAAACAAAACAGCAGCGTAACTGATGTTTTTTTTGCTTTTATTGCAATGGCTATACAAATACCCCAACCTATTAAAAAAAGCAGCGGGGTTTTAAAAATAAATGTTTGAAAGAAAAACTGTTTGCAGCCATTTTTTGTAAAAATAAAATCGCCGTTTATAAAAACATAAGGCAGATTTCTTAAATCGCCTGTGGGCAAATTATCCATAAACATCACTTCATCTATACCTTGCAAAAATGGCGTTGGAATAATTTTGAGAACAATTGAACTGAACAAAATATTTTTATCAACTGTTTGAAACAGCGAACTTTTAAAAGTTATAATTTCAGCATAGTTAAACTGAAATCCAATATTTAAAACAAGGATATTAATTAAACAAAACAGCAAAAAAAGCATCAGCGATTGTTGCAGATTTTTTGTTTTAATAATCTTTATCAAAATAAATACCAGACATATTGGAAGCAGTATTATTAAAGATTGTTTTACTAAAAAACTGCTGGCAAAAACAATTGAAAAAAGGATAAAGTTTTTTATGCTGGCATTTTGATACCATTGATGCAAAAAATATAAAGTGGCCAAAAAAAATAATGCAGCGTAGGCATCTGTAGTAATTAGGGCGCTTTGCGAAATTATATTAGGACAAAAGCTACCCAATACAAAGCCAATAACAGCGGAGTTTTCAGAGGTTACTTTTAATAACCAGGCGTATATCAATATCAGTATAAAAAAGCCTGCAATTAATGTCATGTATCGTCCACGGGTATTATCCTGGCGCCCCCAATCTTTTTTAACAGTAGCCGGATTTATCAATTGTTCCATAATACGGGGGATGGTATTAAACATGGAAACGGGCATACAAGATCCATCTTCGAATGGAATTATTTTTTCGGGATGGCCCTTTACACTGCGTATTGAATAGCTGTAATGGTCTCCTTCATCGTAAGTAATGCTGAATGTATGTATGCTGTTAATACCAAATGAAAAATAAAATACCGTTGCAATCAGCAGGATAAAAAACTGTTGGTATTTGTGTAAAATATTTTTCATGCTTGTTTAATAAAATAGAAAGTGCTTTGGGTTTAATAAAATTCTTTTACCCATATTGTACTGTCCTTCAGGTATGGCATTTTTTGATTAAACTGCGAATTAAATATATACCTAAAAGCATTAACATTGCTTAGCTTGTTAATAGATGTGTCTGATTTTTTATCAGGAAACCGGACAGCGAAGATATTATCAAACGTATATGGGCTGTAAGTGCGAACACTTTGCACATTAAAACCATGATCGCTCATGATAACAATAACCGCAGCGGAATCTCTTAAAACTATATGCGATACAATTGATTGCATAATACTATTGGTATATTTCAGATATGAAACATAAAGTGCCTTATTGTACATAGCATCTTTGGATAGTGTAACGTATTTACCAACACTGTCTTTATAATAAGGTTCGTGTGGTAGTAAGAGATGTGTATAGCAAAGCTTTGGCTGCACACTATCTAATTTTATAGACTTTTGCAGCATTTGCAATGCCTTGTTGTTGTATGTATCATTTTTGTAAATATGCTTTTTTGTAAGCCATTCAATTTTAAATCTTCCGGCGTGTAACATCCAACCCAAATAACTTAACAGTCTTTTATGAAAAATTTTATTCAGCAAAAGAAAAGAATGTATTGGAAAAAATGAATTGCTATGGTTATATATGCCCTGCTTTACATTCACATCAAAAAATGAATAGTTTTCAATATCATAATTCATGGCTTTAAAAGCAGCAAATACGGATGCCTTTCTTACTTCATTAAAACGCTGTTGAATATCGTTTTGATATGCAATTTTATTTTCGAAATCGCCTTGTATATACTGCATATTTAAAGTAGAAGCCATGCTGTAAAAGGTAAAATCATAATTGGAGGTTATTGGTAAAATATTAAAAGATTTTTGATTTAAAAAAGAATAGAAACTATCGTTTTTAAAATCAAAACTATCCTGCAGTGTTTTATAACCTGCGTAGCCATCAAGTACTATAAAATAAACATTTGGTTTAGTGGTTACTCTGAATGTTTCAAAAACAATGGACGAAGTGGTGGCTGCAATATTTTTATTATTAAAATGTTTATTTAATATTAATGCAACATCAATTAAACAGTAAACCAATAGCAAAACATTTAAATAAAAAAACAATTTAGGCTGAAATGATAGATAGCGCTTTAGTAAGAGGATGTATGCAATATTGGCAACAAGCAACAGCGGAAGTAAAACTGAATAAGATTGCATAAAATGCAGCCAGGCTATGCTTTTTATCCAATCGTGCATGGCGCCAAAAAACAGGTACCACAGCGCAATAAAAAAAGTTATTAAGGCTGCAAATACAAATTTTCGGGTAAGTAAAAAGATAAATAAAAAGAGTGCAATAATGCAACCAGATATTATAAGGCCCACCCACATCACTTCTATTGCATCTAAATACCCGTAGTTTTCTACACTCCCATGCAGGCAAAAAAATGCTGCTATCAGCAATAAAAAGAAAGGCACTTTTTTAAGCATATTCATGTATAACTATTCTAAATTTTAATCATGATTAACCAACACAGTGCTGTCTTTTAAATAGGGAATTTTTTGTGCAAATTGAGCATTAAATAAATACCTGAAAATATTTACATTGCTCATGGTAATTTTAGCGCTGTCAAACCGTTTATCTGGAAAACGTACTGCACAAAGGTTATTAAAAGTATACTGCTCTGCTGATATTTGGGCAGTATCAAATATCCGTACGCTTCCTTTATTGTTATAGCCATGGTCGCTCACTAATAATACCAGTGCAGATGAATCTTGCAAAGTTATTTTGTCAACAATAGATTTAATAATGGTATTGGTATATTTTAAGTAAGATAAATAGTTTGTTTTGCTCTCTACATTAAACTTATTTATGGGTAGATAATTACCCACACTATCTTTAAAATAAGGAGCATGCGGCATTAGCAAATGCGTATAAACAAATTTTGGAGAATTGTTGGTTTTTTCAATGGAAGCCATCAGGTTATTGTAGGATGTATTATTATCATTATCATGTTGAAAAATATGCCTGCGGCCAAAATAATTAAACTTATAAAGCAAATACCCAAAGTCTAAAAGCAGTCTGTTATGCAGTATTTTATTTGTAATTAAATCAGCATGCATGGGTACTATTACATTGTTGTTTGAAACTCCTGGCTTATTTTTTATATCAAAAATTGAGTAGTTTTCAATTGAATATCCCATCGAGTTGAATATAGAAAACAAGTTACCGTTTTTAATTTCGTTTATTCTTTTTTGCATGTCTGCCTGCACTGCAATTTTATTATGATAATCATACTGAATGTATTGCATGTTCAACATGGATGACATGCTGAAAAATGTAAAATTATAGTTAGAAAAGGAAGGCAAAATTTTAAAATATTTTAGTTGCAAAAAATTATATAAACTATCGTTTTTAAACCCAAAACTATCCTGCAGGCTTTTATAACCTGCATAGCAATCAAATACTATAAAGTAAACGTTTGGTTTAGCGGTTACTTTGGAGGTTTCAAAAACAACTGATGATGTGGTGGGAGCAATGTTTTTATTGTTAAACGTTTTATTTAATAGTAAAAATCCATCAATCAAACAGTAAACCAAAAGCAGAATATTTAAATAAAAAAATAATTTAGGCCGAAATGATACATATCGTTTAAGTAAAAAGATGTATGCAATATTTACAATAAGCAGTAGCGGAAGTATAACAGAATAAGAGTGCATAAAATGCAGCCAGGCTATGTTTTTTACCCAATCGTGCATGGCACCAAAAAACAAATACCATAAGGCTATAAAAAAAGTAATCAGGGAAGCATGTAAAAGTTTTTTTGTAAAAAGAAACAATATGGCTGTTAACAATAACATACCAAAAAAAATAAACAGGCCGGTAAAAAGCACTTCGCTACTGCTTATAAAACCGTAGTTTTCCAACCAGCCGTGCAGGCAAAAAAAGAATACCAGTAAAAACAAAAAGAAAGGTATTTTTTTTAACGGCTTCATGAGTTACGTTTCATTAAAAATAAAACCCGGTTGGTATGGCCCACTGTTGCTTCTTTTACAATTTGGTAATTAGCAGCGAAGACGGTTTTAAAATGCTCCAGGTTATAATCATTAAAAATATCTTTACGGTTTTGCAACAGCAGTTTTACTTTTTCATCGCTCTTTGGTACAAATTCAATAATAAGATACTGCCCAATTGGCTGCAACCACTCTGCAATAAAAGGGAACGGTACATTATTGGCAATGGCCAGGTGATGCACCAGGGCCAAAGCAAGTACCAGGTCGGCTTTCAGCCTTTCTGTAATGGATCCTCTTTCGGTGTTATTCCAACCGATGGCCGGTGATGGCGTGGTAAGATCATTAACCAGGGGCAATATATTACTACTGCCATCCTGCTTATTTTTCAAATAAAAGTTGTTGATACAGTTGGGATCTGAATCTGTAGCAATTACCTGTTTATCCCCGGCAAAAAGCAAACTGAAATGCCCGTCGTTGGCGCCCAGGTCAATTACATTACTAAATTCAATTTCACTGATAAATGATTTAACCAACGCAGTCTTAGATGCTAAATAATCATCACCCAAAATGGTATCAGTGTAATAATCATCCCAGGTTGTTTTTATTTTTTTGGAAGATAATTTTTGCACAAAACTTTCAAGGCCCTTTAACAATATTTCGAATTTTTGTTTTGAAAAATTATTTTCTTTACCCGGCCTTTGTTTTTGTTTGCCCGCAAATTTTGCCTGCAGGTGAATATGTAAAAAAGTATTCATGTTCCAGCGTGATCTTTTGGGCAATAAGTTAACCAGTACATCCATGGGTATGCCATTGGGATAAGCCGTAAATAATTTACCGGTATCCGGGTGGCAATAATGCATCAACAGCAATGGTGCTAAAAAACATTCGCTAAACTGGCGGTAAGCTACCCAAGGTTTTCCCTGCTCATAATTTTCAAAAGAAAGGGTATCAATAAAGATGGGTTTGCCTTTAAAGAACTGGATATTAAAAGGTGTAGCATCTTTTAGTATCATATCTTTTTGTAGGGATGCCATGGCGATTTGTAAAGTGAGCAGGGCTGCATCTTTCCACATATCAAAACTCCATTCATAAGGATAACTGATGAAAGGAATTTGCTCAGGGAGCAGGACTCTCCCATCCGCAAATGAAAACTTATCTCTTTCAGTAATTTCACTGTGACTAATAAGCTTCCCTTTTTTAACCAGCTCATCATACAAACCACTTTCCATTAACCTGCTGTAATGAATTTCATAAACGGGATGAATATATCGGTAGACCTTGCCGCCCTGCTGAAAAACAAAACCGCTCGTATCTCTATATGAAGCAGGATGGGATTGCATGTTAAAATCAGATTGTTTAATTGAAGACATTAATCAACAGTATCATTTTCATCTTCCTTCTTTGGTTTTTTACTGGCAAAAAATGCTTTGAAGCTGAACCAGAAATTTTTAAAAAAGAAACTTGCGCCCAATACGGCAGCAATAATCATCTGCAATAGGTAACTGCCACTTCCGGGATCAATGTATAATAAAAAAAAATACATAATTGATTTTTAAAATCTACACGAATTTAGCAAAAGCAATTCAATAGTGTATTAAAAACCAAAAACTTACTGAGTATCTGCCTTTTTTTTAAAAGAAAAATGCTTCTGGCTCAAATAACTGATGGTAACAATAATAAGCGTAGTGAGGCATTGGCTCAAAAATGGCCACCAGCCAAACACTTCTACAAATATTTTAAGCAGAAAATAGTTTAGCACAAGATTAAATACAAATGTCAATCCGTAACGAAAAAATTGTATTCTTCCCTTTAAATTAGAATCTACAAATACCACATACCGCATTAATAAAAAACCAACCATAAAATTTACACAAAAGGAAATAAATAAAGCAGCATTATGTGGTTTTAAGGTGTAAAACCCCAACTCTACATTTTCGTATTTAAAAACAAATACCAGTAAAATTTTAAAAAGTGCAAGTCCCAATACCGTATTGGCACCACCACAGGCAGCGTAACGAAAAGTTTGTTCCGGCATTAATTTGCGGAATAGTGGGTAAAAAAAATCAATGAACGCTATGATCTTGTCTTTTGTCAAAAAAAATAAAAATTTAAACCTATATTACTATTTTACATCCGACATGCTTAATTTTTCTACTATTAAACTAACTATAAAGTTCTTCCCTCATCGCCTTAACCCTTTCATCTACCAAGTATTCATCATAAGTCATTAACCGATCAATCATTCCTTTTGGCGTAAGTTCAATAATACGATTGGCAACGGTTTGCATAAATTGATGATCATGTGTAGTAACTAAAATTACACTGGGATAGGTCACCATATTGTCATTGAAGGAAATAATGCTTTCCAAATCAAGGTGGTTTGTTGGCTCATCTAAAATAAGCACATTGGGGTTTTGCAGCATCATCTTGCTAACCATGCAACGTACTTTTTCACCACCACTCAATACATTGGTCTTCTTTAAAATTTCATCTCCGCTAAAAAGCATTTTCCCTAAAAATCCACGTAAAAAATCTTCATCAACATCTTTGGTAGTTGGTGGCACATACTGGCGCAACCAATCCATCAGATTTAGTGTACTGCCTTCAAAATATTCGCTGTTATCATTTGGTAAATAAGCCGTGGTAACAGTTGTACCCCATTCATATGTGCCATTGGCAGCTTTCAATCTGCCATTAATCACTTCAAAAAAACTGGTCAGTGCAATGGGGTCACGGCTTATGAAAGCGATCTTATCTCCCTTCTGAATATCAAATTTTATTCTATCGAAAATGGTCTTGCCTTCTATTTGTAATTTAAGATTATCAACTTTCAATATCTCGTTGCCCACTTCCCTATCCTGTTTAAAAATAATGCCGGGATATTTTCTGTTACTGGGTTCAATATCTTCTATAACCAGTTTTTCCAAAGCTTTTTTACGAGAAGTTGCCTGTTTACTTTTAGATGCATTGGCGCTAAAACGGGCAATAAATTCAAGTAGGTCTTTACGCTTGTCTTCATTTTTCTTATTCTTATCGCTCATTTGCCTGGCTGCTAGTTGCGAGCTCTCGTACCAGAAGCTATAGTTACCGGTGTAAATTTTTATCTTACTCCTGTCAACATCGGCTACATGCGTACAAACCGAATCTAAAAAGTGACGATCGTGACTTACTACCAAAACAATATTTTGATAATCGGCTAAAAAATTCTCCAGCCAGCTGATGGTTTCCACATCCAGGTTATTGGTAGGCTCATCCAGTAATAAAATATCGGGGTTACCAAAAATGGCCTGAGCCAGTAATACCCTTACTTTAATGTTTGCCGCAATATCTTTCATTAACACCTGAAGTAAATCATCTTTTACACCCAAATCATTCAGTAAAGTAGCAGCATCACTTTCGGCAGTATAGCCACCCATTTCGCCAAACTCATGCTCTAGGTCTCCGGCTTTAATACCATCAGCCTCAGAAAAATCTTCCTTGGCATACAGGGCATCTTTTTCATGCATCACTTTCCACATTTTTTTATGGCCCATCAGCACTGTATTTAAAACAGTAGTTTCATCAAACCCAAACTGGTTCTGGCTTAAAACCGCCATCCGTTCGCCGGGTGTAATATCAATGGTTCCTTTGTTGGGCTCTATCTCGCCACTAATGATTTTTAAGAAGGTAGATTTACCTGCCCCATTAGCCCCGATAACTCCATAGCAGTTTCCTTTTGTGAAGCCGATATTAACTTCATCAAACAAAACCCTTTTGCCGTATGCCAGCGTTATATTATTTGCACTTATCATAATTATTAAAAAGTGTGCAAAGATAAGGGAAGCAGTTCGCAATTGGCAGTGGGCAGCGGGCAAAATTTAGTATCAGTCATCCTGTTTAACTGCAAACTGCCAACTATTTTCTGCCAACTGCTCATTATCTTTGCTACATGTCAATAGTTAATACCTTAAAGAAAAGTGCAATAGAAAGTTTAACGGCCTTGTATGCGCAAAGCTTTACTGAAAAAGATTTTCAGGTAAACCAAACTAAGCCAGAATTTGAAGGAGATTATACCCTAGTTATGTTTTCTTTAGTAAAATCATTAAAATTTTCCCCAGAAACCATTGGCCAGCAATTGGGCGAGCATCTTATAAAAAACTACTCGCAATTTTTTACCGCATACAATATTATAAAAGGATTTTTAAATCTTACTGTTGCTGATAGTTATTGGCAGGACTTATTAAATAAAAATTACAAAAAGAGTTGCTACGGTAAAAAAGAATTTAATGGTAAAAAAGTAATGGTTGAATACGCTTCTCCAAATACCAATAAACCATTACATCTTGGGCATTTAAGAAATATTTTTTTGGGATGGTCTGTTGCCGAAATATTAAAAGCCAATGGCTATGAAGTTATAAAAAGTTGTATTGTAAATGACAGAGGTATTCATATTTGCAAAAGTATGATTGCCTGGCAGCGTTTTGCAAATGGTGCTACGCCAGAAAGTGCCGGAAGCAAAGGAGATCATTTTGTTGGAAAATACTATGTAAAATTTAATGACGTTTATAGGGAACAGGTAGCAGATCTTGTTAAAGCAGGAAAATCAAAAGATGAGGCAGAAAAAGAAGCCCCTATTATGAAAGACACCCAACAAATGTTGGTAGATTGGGAAGATGGTAAACCCGAAGTGATTACCCTTTGGAAAAAAATGAATAATTGGGTTTATAAAGGCTTTGATGTAACTTATAAAAGCATTGGCGCAGATTTTGACAAGACCTATTACGAAAGTAATACCTACCTACTAGGTAAAGATATTGTGCAAAAAGGAATGGATAAAAAAGTATTTTATAAAAAGGATGACGGAAGCATTTGGATTGATTTAACTAATGAAGGACTTGATGAAAAAATTGTGCAACGAAGCGATGGCACGTCTGTTTACATTACGCAAGATATTGGATTAGCTCTACATAAATATGAACAATATAAAATCGAACAAAGTATTTATGTAATTGGCAATGAACAAAATTACCATATGAAAGTGCTGCAGCTTATATGCAAAAAGCTACTCATGCCAAATGCCGATAATATGTACCATTTAAGCTATGGAATGGTTGAACTTACCAGTGGCAAAATGAAAAGCAGGGAGGGAACTGTTGTAGACGCGGATGACATAATTAACGAAATGATAGCCACATCTCAGCAACATACCGAAGAATTGGGCAAGGTAAAAGACTTTATGGAAGACGAATTAACAGAATTATATAAAACGATTGGCTTAGGCGCGATGAAATTTTATTTACTTCGGGTTGATCCTAAAAAAACGATGATATTTAATCCAGCCGAAAGCATAGATTTTCATGGATTTACCGGATCATTTGTTCAATATACTTATGCAAGGATAAAAAGTATATTAAGAAAACAAATAACTAATGATTTAATGCCTAATGACTTAATGCCTAATGACTTCTTAAAATTAGAAAAAGAAATTATTATAGCCGCTGAACAATATCCTGCAATTATTGAACAAGCGTGCACGGAACACAATCCATCGGTTATTGCTAATTATGTTTTTAATCTTTCTAAAACATTCAATTCTTTTTATGCCGAACTCTCGATAGCTAATGCCGAGTCTGAATCAAAAAAACAACTGCGATTAAAATTATCTCTGTTCACTGCAAATATCATTAAAAGCAGCATGAGTTTAATGGGCATTTCAGTTCCCGAAAGAATGTAAAATGCCAGTATAAATTGCTTTATTTTTTAAGCAATGCTTATTACCCTAATGTGTTTATGTTACACTTTAGTAAATTAGCTATATAAATCTTATTTTTGCACAATGATAAAGAACGTTAATAAAATAGGCGTACTAACTTCTGGCGGCGATAGTCCTGGTATGAATGCATGTATACGTGCGGTTATTAGAACGGGCATTCACAATGGCAAAGAAATGTTTGGCATTATGAGGGGCTACACTGGAATGGTTGAAGATGATATTATTGCAATGGAAAGTAGAAGCGTTGCTAATATCATACAACGAGGCGGCACCATTCTAAAAACTTCTCGCTGCATGGAGTTTTTTGAGCCAGAAGGTAGAAAAAAAGCTTATGAGAATTTAAAAAAACATGGTATAGATGGACTGATAATTATTGGAGGAGATGGCAGCTTTAGAGGCGCGCAAATATTTAGTAAAGAATACGACATCCCCTGCATTGGATTACCTGGCACTATTGATAAAGATATTGCGGGTACCGATTTTACTATTGGCTTTGATACAGCAGTAAATACAGCTGTTGAAGCCATTGATAAAATAAGAGATACTGCAGAAGCGCACGATCGCTTATTTGTGATAGAAGTGATGGGAAGAGATGCTGGATATATTGCTCTTCATAGCGGCATTGCCACTGGTGCAGAAAATATTTTAATACCAGAAAGAAAAACAGAAATAGAAAATATTATTGCCCAACTTGCCGAAAAAGAAAGACGGCAAAAATTGGTTAACTTAATTGTAGTGGCCGAGGGAGAAGAATTTGGCGGCGGTAACGAAGTTGCAAAATTTATTAAAGCCCGCTTACCATTATTAGAAATACGTGTTTGCATTTTAGGTCATATACAAAGAGGTGGGGCGCCAAGCTGTATGGATCGTCTTATCGCAAGTCGCATGGGCTATCATGCAGTAGAATCATTAGTTGAAGGGAGACATAATGTTTTTGTTGGCATAGTAAATAATAAAATAAATTATATCCCACTTGACGAAGCCATTAAGAAAAAACAACGCATAAGTGAAGAATGGTTAAAGATTGTTAAAATACTGGCTACTTAGGAGTGGACAGTTAGCAATGGACGGTTAGTTGGGATGGTACTCTAAACCTCTAAACAAAAATCAACAAGTTAAAAATATTAAATGAGCAAAAACGTAAATAAGTACCTGTATCAGCAAATGGATAAAGAATCTGGAGTTTTTCATTCTCAAAAAAGAACAAAAATTGTAGCAACAGTAGGACCATCATGTGAAAAATTTGAACAGCTGCTCGAATTAGCTAAAGCAGGTGTTAATGTTTTTAGGTTAAATTTTTCGCATGGCACCTATCAAAATAAAAAGGAAATTATTGACCACATTAAAGAAATCAATAAATCGCAGCCAATAAATATTGCTATTTTGGGCGATCTACAAGGGCCTAAACTACGAGTAGGCGATCTTACTAATGGCCAAATAGAATTAATAGAAGGCGCTGATATTATTTTTACTACAGAAAAAATTATTGGAACGGTATCTAAAATATATGTTTCATATCCAAACCTTACAAAAGATGTAAAAGTGGGCGAACGCATTTTTTTAGATGACGGGAAAATGGAAGTGAATGTTAAGTCCATTCTCGATGAAAAAGAAATCCTGGTTAATATTACAGTAGGAGGTTTATTGTTACCAAAAAAGGGTGTAAACCTCCCCGATTCGGAATTAACTATGCCGTCAATGACTGAAAAAGATTATGCCGATCTGGATTTTATAATTGAAAACAATTTGGATTGGGTTGCTCTTTCTTTTGTTCGTAAAGTAGCCGACATAGTTGAATTAAAAAATAAAATCGCAGAAAAGCAAAGCAAAATAAAAGTAATTGCTAAAATAGAAATGCCCGAAGCATTAATAAACATTCGTGACATTATTATAGAGAGTGACGGTATTATGATTGCCCGTGGCGATTTAGGTGTAGAGATTCCTGTAGAGCAGGTTCCCATAATCCAAAAAGAACTCATAAAAAAATGTATGCACCGTGCTAAGCCGGTAATTGTAGCTACACAAATGATGGAAAGTATGATGGATCGTACCAAGCCGAACAGAAGTGAAGTAAGTGATGTGGCTAATGCCGTTTTGGAAGGAGCAGATGCAGTGATGTTGAGTGGTGAAACTGCCATGGGATTATACCCTACAGAGGTGGTTAAAACCATGGTTAAAATAATTTTGGAAGCAGAAAAAACTTTATATGATTATAACCGTGATGATATTCTTTCACCCCAGGCACATTCTCCCTCTTTTTTAAGTGATGCCATTTGTTATAGTGCCTGTAAATTAGCAAACGACACTAATGCCATGGCATTAGTAGGTATGACACAAAGTGGATACACTGCATTTATGCTTAGTAGCTACAGACCAAAAGCACCCTTGTATATTTTTAGTAAAGAAAAAACACTACTTGCTCAACTAAGTTTAAGTTGGGGAGTTAGGGCTTTTTATTATGCCGAAGAAGAAAGCTTGGACAATATTATTTTTGATCAAATAAATATTTTAAAAGAACGTGGATTTTTAAACCCAGGCGATGTGGTTATTAATACAGGAAGTACACCAATAGAATTGCATCTGCCAACAAATATTGTAAAGGTTTCAACGGTGCAATAGGTTATTGATTTTAATATCCAATGCGCCTTAACCTTGAAAAATAAATTAGTACCCCCTAGTAATAATCTGCCTACTGGTAACCGCCAACTGCACTCCTCTCGATAAACACCATCAACTCCTTCCTCGCTCCGTTCTGTACCTTTTGTTGAAAATAGCGATTCCAACCCAATAACCATCCCATAAAACCCAGAGCATTGCTACTCCATTTATGTAAGCTAAAAGCATCGCTGTGTTCCGCAATTTTACCATTTTTAAAACGCATATTAGCTTTTATCCTATTTATTATTTTTTTGTCCGTTTTTGTAAAAGTAAATCTAACCTCCAAGTCGCAAGTGCTATATTCCTCATCCAAATGCTGAATATTTTTATAGCTTAACGAAAATTCTTTTGCATTTTTACAAAGCATTTCCCACATGGCTGTAACCTCAATTCCTTGTAGGAACCCAAATATTGGATCAAAAAAAACAATATTCTCATTATAACAGCTATTCATGCCCTTATAATCTAGTTTTTGAAAAGAAGTATAAAAATTATTGATTACCTCATCCCTATTTGTCATAATAAACAATATTGTTTCGCTAAATTTAGCACTCAAATAATTAATCAATGAAAAAATATTTCTTCTCAACTACGTTTTTTATCTTATTTGCAACAAATCTTATTGGCCAAAATAGCGATTCGCTTTGGGTAAGAGAAAATTATTATAAGGTAGAAAAAATGCTCCCTATGCGTGATGGAATCGAGCTATTCACGGCTTTTTATATCCCTAAAGACAGCACAGAAAAACACCCGATTTTATTAAATCGCACCCCTTATTCTTGCTCTCCCTACGGAGAAGATAAATTCAACTCTCGTATCTATGATACTTATTGGATAAATTATTTAAAAGAAGGATACATAATTGCCATACAAGATGTAAGAGGCAGGTGGATGAGCGAAGGCGATTATGTAGATGTTAGACCCTTTAATCCAAACAAAAAAGGTAAGGATATTGATGAAGCTAGTGATACTTATGACGCTATTGATTGGATGATAAATAATTTATCAAACAATAATAAAAGAGTGGGCGTTTTTGGCATTTCGTACCCAGGCTTTTATTCAACAATGGCAGCCCTAAGCGGCCACCCTGCATTAAAAGCTGTTAGTCCACAAGCACCCGTTACCGATTGGTTTCAAGGAGATGACTTTCACCACAACGGCGCTTTTTTTTTTAATGGATGCTTTTGGCTTTTATAGTGGATTTGGCAAACCTCGTCCAAAACCTACAAGCATAGGTAGCGGTGGATTTAAAATTCCATCGCAGGATAATTATGATTTTTATTTGAAGACAGGTGCGTTAAAAAACTTTACTGCAATAATGGGTGACAGCATTGCCTTTTGGAACGATTTAATGAATCACCCCAATTATGATGATTGGTGGGAAGACCGAAATGCTCGAAACTTTGTAACCAATATAAAACCTGCAATTTTAGTTGTGGGCGGCACGTTTGATGCTGAAGATTGCTTTGGAGCCTGGAGTTTATACAAAGCTATTGAAGAAAATAACAACAACACGGATAACCGATTGGTAATGGGTCCCTGGTTTCATGGTGGCTGGGCTGGCAGAGGCGAAGGATCTTATTTAGGTAATATTCGTTTTGGTAAAAAAACAAGTGAATTCTATCAACAAAATATAGAAATACCTTTCTTTAATTTTTATTTAAAACTTAAAGGTACAGTACATGATATTGCCGAAGCTTCTGTTTTCTTCAGCGGCGAAAATGAGTGGAGAAGGTTTAATGAATGGCCGGCAAAAAATATGGTGTATAAAAATATATTTATTGGTGGTAATGGAAAATTATCTTTTGAGAACAAGTCAACAAATAATACATTCAGTGAATACATCAGTGATCCTGCACACCCGGTTCCTTATACAGAAGATATTAGCTTAGGCAGAACCAGAGAATACATGACTGATGACCAACGTTTTGCCAGCCGCCGGCCAGATGTACTTACATTCAGCACAGATGTATTAGAGGAAGATTTAACACTTGGAGGCCCGCTGGTTGCAGATTTGATGGTAAACATTTTTACAACCGATGCAGATTTTGTGGTAAAACTGATTGATGTTTTTCCCGACGAATTTAAATATGATGAAGCAGAATTTGGAAAAGGAAATGCTACTGCATATCCCATGGGTGGCTATCAAATGCTGGTACGTGGCGAAATTATGAGAGGCCGTTATCGTAATAGTTTTTCAAAGCCAGAAGCCTTTACTCCTGGCAAAATAACCCAAGTAAAATATACGATACCCGATGTAGCACATACTTTTAAAAAAGGTCACAAACTAATGGTTCAAATACAAAGCAGTTGGTTTCCATTAGCCGATAGAAATCCACAAAAATTTGTTGATATATATACATGCAATGATAGCGATTTTCAAAAAACAACGATAAAAATTTATCACGATAGCAAGATTATTTTACCTGTACTGAAATAAAATGTTACAATACAATATTTACTTTTATACACTTAAATAGAAACACATTTATGAAATTATTTGTTTTAATATTTTTGATATTATCCGGCTCAAATTTAACTGCCCAAAACAGCCTGAATATTATACCAGCGCCTACTACAGTAAAAATGGGTAAAGGGATTTTCATGCTTACTAAAAACACAAGTATTGTTATAGAAGGATCTGGTCTGGAAAAAGTAGGAGCATTTCTTAATGAGTATTTACAACAAGAATGTGGATATAAATTAAAGATCACTAAAGACTATACAGGCATCAACATCATCCGTTTAAATAATGAAAGATTGGATAATAAAATTACCGGTGCTTACATTCTAATGGCTAATAATAAAAGTATCAGCATTGCAGGTAACAATGAAAGCGGTGTATTTTATGGTATTCAAACACTAATGCAATTAATTGAACAATCAGCAGCAAAAAAAAAACTATCAACAAGCAACGTACAACTTGAAATACCACAGCTAACTATTAATGACTACCCCCGTTTCCAATACCGAGGCATGCACCTCGATGTTGGCCGTCACTTCTTCTCTGTATCTTTTATAAAAAAATATATTGATTATTTAGCCACTTATAAATACAATACTTTTCACTGGCATTTAACAGAAGACCAGGGCTGGCGTATTGAAATAAAAAAATATCCCAACTTAACAAAAATTGGTGGCTTCAGAAACGGAAGCATCGTTGGACGTTACCCCGGAAAAGGTAGTGATAACATACCCTATGGTGGTTTTTATACTCAGGCAGAAATTAAGGAAGTGGTACAATATGCCAAAGACAGATACATTGAAGTTATACCCGAAATTGAAATGCCTGGTCATAGCAGTGCCGCTATTGCGGCTTATCCATGGCTGAGTTGTTTTCCGGCAAAGTCTACCGAGATACAGGCTAATATGATTTCACAAAAAAGTATGGATGAACAAAAAATTGGAAGAATAAAATTAGTGCAGGAAACTTGGGGTGTATTTGATGATGTGTTTTGTGTCGGTAAAGATTCTACTTTAAAATTTTTAGAAAATGTAATTGATGAAGTGAGTATACTTTTTCCTTCAAAGTATTTTCATTTAGGGGCAGATGAATGCCCAAAGGCGCACTGGAAAATTTGCCCGGCATGCCAGAAACGGATGAAAGATAATAACCTAAAAGACGAACATGAATTACAAAGCTGGTTTGTGCAGTACATCGAAAAATATTTAAACAGCAAGGGTAAAACAATGATTGGCTGGGATGAAATACTCGAAGGCGGCCTGGCACCCAATGCAGTTGTAATGAGCTGGCGTGGAGAAGCCGGAGGCATTGAAGCCGCCAAACAAAAACACCAGGTTATAATGACTCCTGGCAACCCGGTTTATTTTGATCATACACAAAGCAAAAACGAAGACAGCGTAACAATAGGTGGTTATAATCCCATTGAAAATGTATATGCTTATGACCCCATTCCCAAAGAGTTGAATACCGAACAAGGCAAATATGTTTTAGGTGCACAGGCAAATATGTGGACAGAGTACATGGAATACCCCAGCAAGGTTGAATACATGTTGTTCCCACGAATAACTGCACTGAGTGAGGTTTTGTGGAGCCCAAAAGAAAAGAGAAATTGGAAAGATTTTGAAAGAAGGTTACCAGCAATTTTTAAAAGATTGGATAAACAGAAAATTAATTATAGTAAGGCATATTATGATTTGAAGGCTACAGTCATACCAATGGATAATTATGATGGTATATTATGGAAATTAGAACAAAAAAGCAATAGCCCAGTTAAGTTAAAAGTAAATGATATTGATAGCATTTGGACATATAGTAAACCTATCATTTTAAAATCTTCATGCAACTATACGGCCTCAAATGATAAAGTTACTTTAACCCAAAAATTTTTATTCAACAAAGCCACCGGTAAAAAAATAATCCTTACGACCGAACCAAACAAGTCTTACCCCGGCGATGGTGCTTTTACACTTGTAAACGGTGTGCAAAATGAAAAAGGCCTGGCAAAATCATCAGAATTTTTAGGCTTTTTGGGTAAAGATCTGGATGCTACTATTGATCTGGGAAAAGATACAGAAGTTTCAAAAATAACATTACACACATTAAACCAAAATGGCAGTTGGATATATTTACCTGCTCAGATTGAAGTTTCTTTCATCCCTTTTTTTGATACCACGATCATTACAAAACATCAGCCAATTGAATCTGTAACACATATTGTAAAGGATGAAAATAATGAGCAAACCATACAATTGACAACGCCCAAAACCTTCCGCTATATAAGGGTATATGCAAAAAATTATGGCATCATTCCCGCAGGCAAACCAGGTGCAGGCAACTCTGCGTGGCTGTTTATGGATGAGATTGAAGTGCAGTAATGCTCCGAAGTACAAGAGTGCGACGCCACTGAAGCACAATTTATATTCCCTGGTTTAGTACAAAAAAATAATAACGTATATTTAAGCACCCATAAAATACTATATGACTAAAATTGACCTCACCGATTCTCTCGAAAAAATACCGATTAAGATTTTTCCGGATTCAAAAACCGGTTCTGCATTTGTTGCCAAACAGATTGCAGCATTGATAAAAGAAAAAGAAGCCGAAGGTAAAAAGGCTGTTATTGGCCTGGCAACCGGTTCATCGCCCAAAACATTATATGCTGAGCTGGTGCGCATGCATAAAGAAGAAGGGTTGAGTTTTAAAAATGTAATTACTTTCAATCTTGATCAATATTATCCCATGAATAAAGATGCGCTGCAGAGTTATCATTATTTTATGCGTAAGAATTTGTTTGAACAAACAGATATTGACCCCGCTAACTATCACCTGCCTGATGGTATGATACCGAAGGATAAAGTAAAAGAGCATTGTATTAACTATGAAAAACAAATTGAAGATGCCGGCGGATTGGACCTTCAGATTTTGGGCATCGGTGTAAATGGCCATATCGGTTTCAACGAACCAGGAAGCAGTATCCATTCAAAAACCAGGCTCATCAATTTAGATAACAGTACACGTATTGCCAATGCCTTCGAGTTTGGCAATATGACCCAGGTGCCTCGCATGGCCATCACCATGGGCATCAACACTATCTTAAAATCTAAAAAAATTATTTTAATGGCCTGGGGACAAACAAAAGCCCCAGTAGTAAAAAAAGCGGTTGAGGAAATTGATACCGAAGATATTCCGGCATCACTGTTACAAAATCATGATGATTGTATTTTTGTAATTGATGAAACCTGTGCCAGCGAATTAACCCATTTTAAGAGCACCTGGCTTACCGGCGAATGTGAGTGGACAAACAGCATGATGAAACGTGCCGTGGTTAATCTTGCATTAAAAATAAACAAACCGGTTTTAAGTTTAACCAATATTGATTACAACGATAACGGCCTGAGTGACCTATTGGTTGAAAAAGGCGATGCTTATGAAATTAACCTGCAGGTTTATTATTTATTAAGAGACAGTATTACTGGCTGGCCCGGCGGTAAGCCATCTGAATACCGCACCAATCATCCTGAGCGAAATGAACCATTCCCTAAAAAAATAGTGATCTTCTCCCCTCACCCCGATGATGATGTCATCAGCATGGGCGGTACTTTTATGCGCCTGCACGATCAGGGGCATGATGTACATGTGGCTTACCAGACCAGTGGCAACATTGCAGTAACCGATGAATTTGTAACCCGCTTTATTGACTTTGCAGTTGGTTTTGAAAGTATGTTTGATATTGATGAGACCAAGAGCAAAAACATATTGGATGAAGCCACAGCTTTTTTAAAAATAAAAAAATCGAGCGAAAAAGATACCGAAACGATAAGGGCCATTAAAGGATTAATAAGAAGATGCGAAGCCAAAGCCACCTGCAAATATGTTGGGTTAAAAGAAGACCATATTCATTTTATGAACCTTCCTTTTTATGAAACCGGCACCATTGAAAAAAATCCGATGAGTGAAGTAGATGTGCAGGAAACAGTTAATCTTTTAAATAAATTAAACCCACAGCAAATTTACTGCGCCGGCGATTTTGCCGATCCGCATGGTACACACAAAGTTTGTTTTGATGTGGTGATTGAAGCCTTACGCATAATAAAATCTGAAGGTGCTGCATGGATCAATGATTGCTGGCTCTGGCTTTACAAAGGTGCCTGGCAAGAATGGCATATTACCGAAATTGAAATGGCCATACCCATGAGTCCCGACCAGGTGGTAAAAAAACGCCATGGCATATTTATACACCAGTCGCAATAAGACAGTGTGCCTTTCCAGGGAAGCGATGACCGGGAGTTTTGGCAACGTGCCGAAGAACGCAATGCCAGTACTGCTAAATTATATGCCCAGCTTGGTTTAACCCAATATGCAGCTATGGAGGCTTTTGTAAGGTGGAAATTGTGAGCTCAGTCGTATGTTTGAAATCTCTTTGCGGGTGCAGACTGCGTTTAATAGATTTTAATTATCTTCATCGGTATAAAAACAAACAATTTGAGTGTGATGAAGAAATTTTTACCAATTTTAACTTTCTTTCTTATTGTTTCAATAACCGGTAAAGCCCAAACCTGCTTCGGTACTTTTGGCGGTGCCGATATTAATTTACCATGTAATACCCTGTGTACCGCATTTACTGCTCAAATCCCTGAAATAAAAAGCACAGAAAATTACACGGTTGCTTCTATCCCATACAACCCATATCCTTATGTAACAACAGCCCCGGCCTTATCACTTACCTGTAGTAACCAGGATGATAAATTCTTTGCAACTTCCAATTTATCATTTCCATTTTGTTTTTTCGGTCAAACATTTAATTCACTTGTAGTTGGTACCAATGGCTTAATAACATTTGATGCTTCAAACAACTTGGGTTGTAATCAGTGGGAGATGAACACTGGGCTACTACCAATGCCATTTATAGGCGGTACAGGAGCTCAATGTGGAGGAAGCTGCCCAACCCCCACCGGCTACATATATCCCAAGGCGAGTATTTTAGGTGTTTATCAGGACATTGATATTGACAATGCTGCTGCTGGTAAAAAAATGGAGTTCAGAATCGAGGGTACTGCACCCTGCCGAAGGGCAATTATTTCATTTAATAACATCGCAAATTTTTCCTGCTCAGTATTTTCTACGAGTGAGATAGTGATTTACGAAGCCACAAATATAGTAGAGATATACATTAAAGATAAACCCTCTGGCTGTAGCTGGAATGGCGACCTGGCAGCAGTAGGAATAATGGATTGGACCAAGGTAAAAGCTTTGGCTCCACCTGGCAGGAATTTAGGGGTTTGGGGATCAGTTGGTATGAATGAAGCCTGGCAATTTAAACCAAATGGTACCAGTTCATTGATGGATCATGTAGAACTGGTATTAAACGGAACAGTGGTTGGTACAGGAACAGTGGGAGCATTAAATAATGGAATGTATGATGTTGACTTTGGTAATATTTGTCCACCAGCAGGCATTAACCAGTATGTAGTAAGAGGTGTTTACAAGGTTTGTAACGACAATCCTGCAACATTTTATTTTATAGAAGATACTGTGGAGATAAACCGCATTGCACCTTTTTTTGCAAATGCAGATACTACAAATCCTTTGTGTAAAGGTTTAAGTACAGGTCAGGTTGTTTTTAATCCCATTGGTACAACAGCCCCTTACGAGTATTCAATTAATGGTGGTGTAACCTACGTTACAAACAATACGTTTACTGCTTTGGCTGCAGGTACCTATAATTTTAAAATAAGAGACATAAACGGTTGTGTAAAAGATACCGCTATCATAATTACAGAGCCAACTTTAGTTACTGCATCGGCCATCACATCATCAGCAACATGCCCAAATAATGATGGCAGTATTGATATTACTGCAGGTGGCGGTACGCCCGGATATATGTATTCAATTGATGGTGGTGCAAACTACCAGACCAGTAATGTATTTTTAAATTTAGGTGTTGGCAATTACAATAATATTAAAGTAAAAGATGCCAATGGTTGTGTATCACCTGCAACCGCAACTATAGTTTTAAACGACACCATGCGCCTTGAACTTGGGCCGGACAGTACCATTTGTTTTGGCAGTAAAATCACCATCATACCACAAACCAATGCATTAACAGATACTTTTAAATGGACACCAGCAGCTACATTAAATTATGATACTGTAAGAGCCCCCATTGCAACACCAATTGATACAACAAGATATATTTTAAAGGCAAAATGGGGTATTTGTCAGCGCAATGATTCAATTACCATAAATGTTTTGCATAAGCCGGTAGCCAATGCAGGTAAGGATACTACCGTTTGTTACAAAACAAATGCAACGTTATTTGGTAGTGCCAGCAACTTATCGGGCACAGTAAATTATGCCTGGAGCCCGCCTGACTCATTGAACACTCCTAATGCTGCAGTTACGGGAGTAAGATCGGATACCACCAGGCAATTTACATTGACGGTCACGGATAATTATAGTTGCAATTTTTCTGTAACCGATAGTGTAATGATTTTTATGCAGCCACCACTGGTTGCGTTTGCAGGTAATGATACCAATGCTATTTTGGCAAGGCCTCATCAATTACAGGGAAGCGGTGGTGCCATTTATTTATGGACGCCAGCAGGACCATTAAATAATTCTTTTATTGCCAAACCAATGGCTACACTTTATAACGACACTTATTTTCATGTACTAGTAACCGATGCTATTGGTTGCACTGATGATGATGATGTATTTATAAAAGTATATGAAGGACCTAACTATTATTTGCCTAATGCTTTTTCTCCTAACGGAGATGGCCTCAATGATATTTTTCGCCCTACCCCTGTGGGCATTTCAAGTACCGATTATTTTAGGGTATTTAACAGATACGGAGAGTTAATGTACGAAACAAGGCAATGGATGCAGGGCTGGGATGGAACCTTAAAGGGTAGCCCATCTTTGGTTGGCACTTATGTATGGATAATAAAAGGCACTGATAAAAATGGAAGGATGGTAGAAATGAAAGGAACAGTAATATTGGTTCGGTAAAATATTGTAAGCAATATTTAATACCAAAATATTAAGGTGGTATAATCGCCAAATTTTTAATTCTTTGTATCAACATTAAAATTAATTAAACCCAGATAGTTCCATCCCTGTTTTAAAATAAGTTATTTTTGTATATGAATTTTATCAAAAAGAAATCCATACGTGTTGCAATTTTAGATTTATATGAAGGCACCCCCAATCAAGGTATGCGTTGTATTCGTGAAATCCTAAATAAATTTGGCGAAAATAATAACTTCGATTTAATTTGGCACGAATTTGAAGTGCGTTTGAATAAACAAGTTCCCGATCTTAGTTATGATATATATATCTCTAGCGGCGGACCTGGCAGCCCGCTAGATAGCGAAGGAAGCGATTGGGAGAAAGTGTATTTTTCCTGGTTAAATAAAATTGAGCATTGGAATAATAATCCAAGTATTTTTAAAAAAAAACGTGTCTTTTTTATTTGTCATTCATTTCAACTTATTTGTAGGTATTATAAAATTGCTAAGGTAACTAAAAGAAAAAGTACAGCATTTGGTATTTTTCCTATGCACTTATTAGCTGATGGTAAAAGCGAAATTATTTTCAAGCAATTAAAAAATCCGTTTTATTCCGTTGATAGCAGAGATTATCAAATTATTGAACCTGACCATAATAAACTTCATTTAATGGGGGCTACTATATTAGCCATAGAAAAAGATAGATCACATGTGCCATTGGAAAGAGCTATCATGGCAATTCGTTTAAATGAAAATATGATTGGTACTCAATTTCATCCTGAAGCAGATGCTATTGGTATGAGCCTGCATTTGCAAACTGAAGAAAAGAAAAAGACGGTTATTAAAAATTATGGTATAGAAAAATGGCAATCCATGATTGATCATTTAAACGACCCCGAAAAAATCATGTGGACTTACGCACATATCCTTCCTAATTTTTTATTGAATGCAGTGGAAAGTCCGAAATTGGTTGAAGTTTAGAAATTAGTTGTAAATACAATGATTTTATTTGTTTGAATTTTTCTACAAAACAGAAAAATATCTATTTCAATCCGTCTAACACGTGTCTTCTGTGTTCTATCATTTTCTTAACCACGGATTAGTGGCTGTAAATAAATTTTTATAGTTATTTTTAATCTAACAAAAAGTAATACTGAACATGATAAAAGCATTAAGAGAAAAATTCAACGCCAATTTTACCAAAGAGAAATATAAAGCTTATATGACAAAGCTGGAGAATCTGCATATGTGTTCTCTGGAATTCAGAAATGCAGAAACACCGGTTTTTATACCTAAGGATTTTACAGAAAAAATGCTGAATTCCTGTGAAGATATTATTGATGTAATTGTTGACCCTAAATTTAATGCACTCACTGAACGTTGTATTCCTGCCAATCTCAAAGTTCCAAACGAAAACAGTCATACCGAATTTCTGGTCTTTGATTTTGGCATATGCGAAAATGAAAAAGACGAACTAGAACCTCAACTGATTGAAATGCAGGGATTCCCTACGTTGAATGCATTTCAGGTTTTTCATTCTGAATTAACGGCTGAATATGCTGAGCTTCCAGATAATTTTTCGCCTTACTTAAATGGTTATAATAAAGAAACATATATTCAATTATTAAAGGATATCATTGTAGGGGAACTAAAACCGGAAAACGTAATACTACTGGAAATTTTCCCTGAGTTACAAAAAACAAGAATCGATTTTTATTGCACCGAAAAATTATTGGGTATTAAAACAGTTTGTCTAACTAAACTAATTGCCCAAGAGGATAAATTATTTTATTACAACAACGGCATAAAAACATCTATAAAAAGAATTTACAACCGGGTTATTTTTGATGACCTGAAAAAGCAGGAAGGTCTTGGTGAAATTATTGACCTTTCTAAACCCTATCAAGTAGAATGGGTGGCACATCCAAATTGGTTTTACCGAATTAGTAAATTTTTGTTACCATTTATTAAAAATCAGTATGTACCACAAACTTACTTTTTAAATGAGCTAATACAAATACCCGCCGACCTGGAGAATTATGTTTTAAAACCCTTGTTTTCATTTGCAGGAATGGGAGTAATAATTGATGTTAGCATGGCAGATATTGATGCCGTTAGTGATCCCGAAAACTGGATACTACAAAAGAAAGTGAAATATGCCGATATTATTGTAACCCCTAATGAGCTTGCGAAAGCGGAGATACGCTTATTTTATTTTTGGAAAAAAGAATGGCCTAGGCCTATAGCCGTAAATAACTTAGCCCGATTAAGTAAAGGAAAAATGATTGGAACTCGCTACAATAAAAATAAAGAATGGGTTGGAAGTAATGTAGCTTTTTTTGAAACATCTTAACCACTTAAAGCAACTTAAGGAAGCGAAAAAATATTTAGTTTTTTATAGATAAATTTTTAAAAATGAAATACGGATTAATAAGATTTGAGTATTTTTTAGATAAATTAGAAGAACTTTTTGTTAAATCTTCTAAACTAAAAAATCCAGCATTATGGCTATACAAAAATAATGCTCGCAATCCTTTATTTATGTTGGAAGGATTGGCTAAAATGTATGCCGAAATACATAATAATAAAAAAATCAGTAAAATTAAAGAGTATTTTAAACTATTGGAAGATGCCATAGGTGAAATAGACTATTATGATACCTTTGCAAAAGAATTTGCTACTAATAAAAAAATGCCAGCAGCAATTGTCAGTTACTTAAAAGCGCAGAGTAGAGAAAAAATTAAAAGTCTTAATGAAATCCTCATTGAAAAAAAATGGCTTAGTGAAGACAATAATCGGCTAGAAAAAATTAGAAAAAAACTTTCAAATGCCGATTGGGAAAATGAAAAAAAAGACACGAATAGCATCAACCAGTTTTATTTAACATCAATTAATAAAGTGCTTGAGTTTATCAATAAAAAAAACTTTACATTATCTAATATAGAAAGAGATCTGCATGAATTTAGAAGAATGATTCGCTGGCTAAGTATATACCCACAAGCTTTGCGTGGATGTGTTCAATTAAGCAAATCAAGAGGGAAAAATCCATATTTTACTAAGTATTTAACAAAAAAAATAACTACCTCTCCTTACAATGTTATGCCAGATGCCAATAATCAACAATTATTTTTATTACTTGATCAAAACCGCTTTTATGCTTTAAGCTGGCTAATTGCGGAATTAGGTAATTTAAAAGATTGTGGCCTTAAAATTGAAGCCATCAAAGAAGCGTTAATACAAAATTCAGCAGCAGATGAACAAAATGCATTAAGCAAAGTTTACAAGCTTGCAGGAGCTAATCAAAAAACAACAGAGCAAATTTTATCTGAAGCCGAAAACTTAATTAAAAATTATTGTAAAGAAAAGAATTTAGAATTACTTATTATAGGTATAGCTACAGTTAAAGAGTAAGTTATTGTACTAAATTTTTTACTTTATCAAATAACGCTTTCCCTTCTAAATTAATGGCTACAATCCTACCCAATCTATCTATTAGGAAATTAGTTGGTAATGCATCTACATAAAATTGTTCTGCAACTTTTGAATTCCACCCACTAGTGTCAACAACCTGTGTATAGGTTAACTTATCTTTTTTAATAGCTTTTAACCATAGTGTTTTTTTTACATCAAGTGAAATGGCATATACTTCAAAGTCATTGGCACTATACTTTTTATATAGTTTTTCTATATAAGGGTTTGCTGCCCTGCAGGGTGCACACCAGCTTGCCCAAAAATCTATTAGTATGACTTTGCCATTTAAAGATGATAATTTAACAATACGATTGTCTGTATTTGGTAATTCAATTTCGGGCACTCTAGCCCCTATTTTAAATTGCGCTACACATAAAAAAGACCACATACAAATAAAAATGACTAAACTTATTTTTTTCATTTACAGCAGTTTCTTTTTTTTAATAAGGATAATATATATAAAAGTATTTTTTTCATCTAGCAAATTTTATTTAAATTATAGATATACTTATTTAATTGAAAACCTTAGCCCACTATAAAACATACGCCCGCTTATAGGTCCCCAAACCATCAACGAATCAAAATACTTGCTCATAACGGTTTCGGGCTTGGCGAAGGTGGCGACTTTTACCACAAATGTGTCTGCGAAGTACTGAACCGCCACTTTTGCCAAACCAGTGTTATCGGTTGCTCTTCTGTCCGTCCCATGTGCTGTCGTGTCAAGTTTGCACAAATGTCTGCGGTGTCCTTGTGCGTTTACTTGCAAGCTCATTTTATTTTTTTCTGTGGTGGCATTGTGCGTTAAGAAAAAAAATGTGCTTGCAAATGCGTTGGCTTTAATAGCTGTATCGTTTGAGTTAACCAATGAAATATTTTGTGCTTTTTTCTACAAACTTGAAATTCAATTTCTCTACATCGTCATTCTCCGCAAACTTTTCAAATGGGTTTATGTCAGAAAGGAAAACAACTCTGTCGGTTTTAGTTGCATTGCCTTTTGAATCTGCCCAAATTCTTGTTGTCTTGTCGGTGTCTGAAATTGCATCGTTGATGCACCAAACATTTTTGAATATTTTTTCTTCACGAACCATTCTTGCAAATTCTCTTGCAAGTACAATCACACTTGTTTTGAATTTTGCAACATCGTCAATTACGAAAACTGCAACTCCATACATATTTTATTAAGCTCATCATATTATTTTTTTATTAAATACCCATATGCCAAATACGACACAATAAATACAGTTGTAGATTACAAGATATCATCTGTTATCTACAACTGGTTAAAATTTGAGATAGTTATTGAATAATGAAATGCATGAGCGACTTATTACTTTTCTTTTAAATTCATACCACATGCAGAACAAGTTCCGGATTTATCGCTTTTTACATCTGAATGCATAGGACAAATGTAGGACGCTACCGCAAAAACTGCCGATTTCCTGTCGTATTTGCAACAGCCAGGTAAATTATCGTAAGCGCCATTATCGGCAGTAAAATCCTGTGTATCATAACCCGATTTTGCAATGGATTCCTGAATTTTTATAGAAGAAGTTTTATTAGTTGAGTAAGTAACATTAAGATCCTTACTGTCTTTATTCCATTTAGCAGTTTTTGCACCTGCAGTTTTTGCAGCTTTCTCAATAGTAGTTTTACACATCCCACAGTTGCCCCATACTTTTATAGTTTCGGTACTTGCAGTTTGTGCAGTTGATGTAGTTATGGCGAATATGCTGAATAAAATGACAGCAAATAATGAGAATATTTTCATTGTATATAAACTTTGATGTTAAATTAAAAAATTACAGTTGTGTAAAATAAACCGGCAAATATCTTTACCAATTTTAAAAATAAAAAATTCTAAATTCTAAAAGTAGAGTGCAATATACAGACCTCAGGTTCGGAATAATCAGGTGACGTGTAATTGTTAGAAGCATTTAAAGAACCCTTAACCGAAGCTTTAGGATAGTCTAATTTATAATTATCAACGATAGTAAAAAATGTAGATACATATTTTATATCGTTTGTAACTATTTTGTGAGAGTCGCTTATTTTATAAAACTTAAACTCATCATGACAGCACCCAGTATTTTTTTCTGTCATCCCGCACTTTCCGCAAGTATTATTCGCTGAGCCATAAAGTTCAATTCCAACTTTATCGCCCATGCAATAATGGAGCTGTACCGCCATTCCGGAAGAAACTACCATATACAATATTGCCAATATGCCGATATATACTTTTTTCATTAGCAATACAAAGTTGATACAAAAAAAGTAATTAACCATAAATATTTGACGCTAATTAAAAATTTAACATCTTTTAGTATTAAAATTACAAATACATCTAATTTTTTAGTTAACAAACCCCCACTGTATCCCAAATCTAAAAATAAGGCCTTGGGTAGGATAATGTGGAGCAGCATAATTATTATTGGTAAATCCAAGAACATTGGAAAAGCTTACCGTATTCAAATTTTCGCAACGTATAAATGCGGTGAATGATTTAATGCGAAAATGAAAGAAGGCCGAAATATCGGGTGTATTTTTTAAAGTAAATGTATTTTGTATAGTAAACTGACCCATTAGAGGAGAATAATTGTACGATTTAAACGGGGTAAAATAACGAACCTCAAGCCCTGTACTTAAATTAAGATTTTTATAAAAAACACCTTCGTATGCTATCCGGTTTCTTGTAAATAATAAAGGCACTTTAACCGGGGCATTAACGTCTGTTTGCTGTAAGATTATATCGGTATATAGATTCCAACTTTTGAATAATTTTATTTTTTTAGATGCAGCTAATTGTAAAAGATTGATGACTTTACTACTTTGTGCTGTATGATAATAATCGACAAAATAAGTAAGATTGGTTATAATATGGTTTTTAAAACTAAGGTTTAAAAAGCGATTATTAGCATCAGCGCCAAAAGATAAGATATTTTCTTTTTTAGTAATACTCAAGTTTTTAAAATTAAAATTTGATGAGTTATCAAAAATAAATGAAGGGGATCTATTTACGTTTTTTAAAAAAAACCTCAAGTCGCCTAAATTGTTATTTATATGCCTGGCAATAGTTACATACGTACTATAATCGCCGCTATTTAATCCATTTATATAAAATTCTCCTTTAGCCAATACATCCCAAAGTTTATTTCGCGTTTTATTTCTGTACTCTCCGTGAATTATAAAATTGTAAAAACTTTTTGCACTATTTTTTAAATCCCCTTTTATGTTTTCTAGCTTTACCCCAGCAGAAATAAACTGACCCGAATTTTTTGTATCTGGAAATTGAAGTAAGGTAAAATCATTAGTAATCTTTACCCATTTTTCCCGTACAGAAAAACTATCTTTTCCAAATTTAGCAATGGTATCGTACCAGTTTTTATAAATAGCAGAATCTGCCTGATCATCATTATACAAATAATTGTAAGAAGCATAAGTAAAACTATGTTGTGCCCTTAGCTTTGGATAAAACAAATACTCAGTTGTAGAATCATTTACTTCAACAGAATCTTTTTTCCCAATATCATAAGTTTGCCGTAAAAAAAAGGTAAAGTCCTTGTATATATTTCCGGTTTTTACACTCGATTGAAAAGGATTTGGGGCATAATTACTAGCATTGCCTAAATTAACCGGCACCGAAAACCGTTTTTTATAATTTGGATCCTGCATTAGAGAATCATACTTAATGCCTCCGTTCTCCGAATTTTTGATGGTATTACCCAGTAAAATAAAAAATGTAGCATATCGTTTTCGTTTTCCCTTATAATTATTAAACAAACGAAAATTTTTGTGATTTGTATTTTGAGTAACAAAAAAACCAGGCGCACTAATTAAGCGATAATCAAATCCAAAACTTAAGTTTGGCCTGGGATTTTGTGTATGAAAGGCCTTGATAATTTGTTCTTTACCCGAAGCCAGCTGATAACTTAGTTGAGTAAAGGGTTTGTTGGTTTTATAAAATTTAGATTCTTCTAAGGTATAACGATAAATATCAAATGCGTGAAATCCTGCATCCCAACCGGTTTTTGTATTCGGCTTGTAAATTAACGAATAAGCGGCTGCGCCGTTATTACCTAGGTACAAATAGGAAGAAGGAACAGAGAAATAGTTGTTGAAATCATTAATAGTAGAATCATAATTAATAATTCTAATAGAATCGAGGTATTTATAGGTGATGGCTATCGAATCTTTTTTGTCATCCCGATGCTCAAAGTCAATGCTGTCTTTTTTTCCTAAAGACATGCTACCCATACTTTTAATTCTGCCACCTAATTGATTCATTATATCAGATTCTTGTGCATACAAAAGCTGAAAACAAAAAATCAATATAAGCAGGGTAACTATTTGCTTCATTAATCAATAGTTATAGTTGTGCAATTAGTTCGCAAATTAAAATTTTAAAAATCGGTTCAACATCTTTGGCGGCTTGCAATACTTCTTCATGGGTTATTATATTATCATCATCCCTAATACCTACATCGGTAATTACGCTCATAGCAAAAACGGGTAACCCTAAATGTACCGCAGTAATTACTTCCTGCACGGTACTCATTCCAACTGCATCGCCCCCTAATCTAAGAATCATTTTATACTCAGCATGAGTTTCAAATGTTGGCCCAGTAACGGCAACGTAAACACCTTCTTGTACCTTAATATTTTTTTCTGTAGCAATTTTTTTTACTTTAGCAATTAATGATTTTTTATAGGGCTCACTCATGTCTGGAAATCTTGACCCAAATTCTTTATAATTTTTTCCAACGAGAGGGTTAGGAATTAATTGACTTATGTGATCGTTAATAATCATTAAATCTCCTACCTTAAATGCTGGATTAACTCCTCCAGCTGCATTAGTTATTAATAAAGTATCAATACCTAAATATTTTAAAACCCTAATAGGAAAAACAATTTGTTCAGATGAATAACCCTCATAATAATGAAAACGGCCTGACATAGCTACTATTTTCTTGCCCCCAAGTTCTCCAAAAATGAGTTTCCCATCATGCCCCTCTACAGTACTCATGGGAAAATATGGAATATCTTTGTATGAAATTTCTTTTGATATCTTTATTTCATTAATAAAATTCCCTAACCCGCTTCCCAAAACTATACCCACAGTAGGTTTAACATCATATATATTTTTAATAAAATCAACCGCTTCATTAATTTTTAGTAACATGTACTTTTCTATTTTAAGTGCCAAAGATAAGATAAGATATTGTTAAATAAATGTATATAGTTTTAGTTAAAGTAGGGTGTAAATAGCTATAAGGTATTGATTTCGTTTTAAGTAAATAAAACACTGCATAATCACCAGTTGATATAAGGTATTTAGTTATTAAATTTATAGGAACATAAATGCAGGGAACATAAAACTACAAAGTAAAAAATTTAGACAGTTTTTATTTACCTTCGTAAAAAAAAATATGAATCTTCACGAATATCAGGCAAAAGAATTACTAAAAAAATATGATGTACCAGTGCAGGAAGGCTTTCATTGCAATACACCCATTGAAGCTGAGCAAGCTTATAAACAAATTCATGCACAATATGGCAGTAATTTTGCAGTTGTAAAAGCACAGATACATGCTGGCGGACGAGGTAAAGGTAAAATAGTTGGTAGCGATCAGCGTGGAGTAGCAGTTGGTAAAACAGCTGAAGAAGTGTTACAAATAGTAAAAAATATTTTAGGTGGTACACTCGTAACCATTCAAACTGGAGAAGCAGGTAAATTAGTTACTAAAATTTTGGTGGCGCAGGATGTTTATTATGATGGGCCAAGTCCGGTTACAGAATTTTATTTATCTATTTTATTAGATAGAACTAAAGGACAAAACGTTATCATGTATAGCACCGAAGGAGGAATGAATATTGAAGACGTGGCGCATAATACCCCAGATAAAATTTTTAAAGAATGGATTTATCCAGGCGGAAACTTAGAGCCTTTTCAGGCAAGAAAAATTGCTTTTAATTTAGGGCTGAGTGGGGTGTCTTTTAAAAACTGTGTAAAGTTCGTTACCAACCTATACAAGGCTTATATAGGTTCGGATTGCGGCATGCTAGAAATTAATCCTCTATTTAAAACTAGTGATGATAAAATTATTGCCGTTGATTGTAAAATGAATATTGATGACAATGCTTTAATGCGTCATCCTGAAATTGCATCCTTAAGAGATATTAGCGAAGAAGATCCTACAGAAGTAGACGCAGGACAATACAATTTAAATTTTGTAAAATTAGACGGTAACGTAGGTTGTATGGTAAATGGTGCAGGACTAGCCATGGCAACTATGGATATGATAAAACTAAGTGGTGGCGAACCTGCTAACTTTCTAGATGTAGGTGGTACGGCTAATGCACAAACTGTAGAAGCCGGGTTTAGAATTATATTAAAAGACCCAAAAGTTAAAGCAATACTTATAAATATTTTTGGAGGTATTGTCCGCTGCGATAGAGTTGCACAGGGTGTTATTGATGCATATACTTCTATAGGAAATATTAATATCCCTATAATTGTAAGATTACAGGGAACCAATGCCGATGTAGCAAAAAAACTGATTGACGAAAGTGGTTTAAAAGTACAAAGTGCTATTCAATTAAGTGAAGCAGCAGAATTGGTGAATAAAGCGCTAGCCTAACTATTCATCACTAATATTCAATTCCATCCAGTTAAATCTGGATGGAATTTTTGTTGATACAATTCAAAAAGATTTAAATTACAATACAAATTATTAATACATGCTTGAATTAAACTTCTCCCCTTTTACTCAAATAAAAACTGAACGGCTGCTTTTGAGAAGGGTTACAAATGCAGATGCCCCTGAATTATTATTTTTAAGATCGGATGAAACGATAATGAAATATATTGATCGTGAAAAACTAAAATCTTTAGAAGAAGCTGCAATTTTTATTAAAACTATTGATGAAGCTATTAATAATAATGAAAAAATTATGTGGGGAATTGCATTAAAAGATAAACCCAATAATTTGATTGGCAACATTGGCTTTTGGAGATTTATTAACCAGCATTATAGAGCAGAAATTGGTTATATGCTTCATCCAGATTTTTGGAATAAAGGTATAATGCAAGAAGCATTATTAGCTACAATTGACTTTGGATTTAAGGAAATTAAATTACACAGTATCGAGGCACATATAAATCCAGAAAATATTGCATCAGGTAACGTTTTAGAAAAATGTGGCTTTATAAGAGAAGGTTATTTTAAAGAAGATTATTATTTAAAAGGAAAATTTATTGACACTGTTGTTTACTCCTTGCTTGCAAAATAATATAGTTATACTATAATCCAATATAAAACCTAGCAGTTGTGAATTGTTTGAACGAGAAATAATATGGATTGTAAATTTATATTGATTGTACTTTGTACAAAGGGCTAAATAAGTAAAGCTTGCCTGTTTTAATTTCTACACATTTAAACCGCTTTCGTATTTTTTCGCCCTTTTTAAAAATACGGCCGTCCTTGATAGAAAAATTTGCACCAATTACTAATTGTTCAACCAAGTGTACACCTGCATATTTTTTATCATAATGATGTAATACCCTTAACAATTTTTCATCGCCACAACTACTGGCTGCAGGATTTTTTAAAGTGCTTAACAATGCTTTTTCAATATCTGGGGGGAATAATTTTTTTAATAAAAACTTAGCCAATATTTTTCCAAATTCATCCTTCCATTCTCTACCATGAGCTTGTACACCGGAGCCAAATTTTTCATAAGTAAATAAATGCGCTAGTTCGTGTAATAAAGTAATTAAAAAAGCATAATTATTTAAGTTACCATTAACACTAATGCGATGATTTTTATTGGAATGAGCATGACGATAATCACCTAAAATAGTTTGTCTTTTACGACTAACGGTTAAATGTACTTTATGATTTTGTAGATAGTAATGTACGTCTTCAAAACTTCCCTCTGGCAAATAAGATGTTAGCTGTAAAAGAGGGACTTCCTGTTTAGGCATTTTTTGTTTTGTTCAACTTCATAATAGTTCCCACTTCAACCACCAGATAAACGATATAAATAACCATTGATAGATACACAGCTGGCTTATTAAATGCAGCACCGCTAATGAAATAATAGGCAACTACCAATATAACACAGGCAATCACCTTAATTAGCATCCCCCCAATAACACTGCGTATAAAAACATTAGGGTTGATATTATACATAGCCATATACTGTAAACGGAAAACAAAAAGACTGATTAAAAAAAATAAGCCGTTACCAATCATTACCATGAGATAATTAATTTCATGGCTTGCATACAAAAACATAGCCAATACAATAATGACCGATAAAATAAAAAAAGTAATGACTAATGGGAGTAATGCTTTAAAAGTAAAATTCATGAAATACTTTTTTATTGATTTACCACATTAACCAGGATATTGTTTAGTTCAACAATATTGGCTCCCATATGACATTTTCCATTAAATATAGCCGTAGGTTCAATCTGCAATTTTCCAGCATAAATATCTCCATTTACTTTAGCATTTCCATGTAAGTTTAAAAGTTCCTGAATTTTAATGGTGCCCGTTACATGACCTTTAATGTCGGCTTGTAATCCTTCTATATCTCCTTCTATTATACCCTCTGTTCCAATAATAATTCGCGCTTTACCGTGCAGGCTACCTTTTAAAGTGCCGTCAATTCGAATATCCCCGTTTGTTTCTAAATCGCCAGTAATTGTTGTGCCTACTCCAATCATGGTACTAGCATTTGTTGAGGTTTCATCAAAAGATGTTTTTGATTTTGAATTAAACATGAGTTTTATTTTTTTTTGTTAATAATTCACTCCGACAGATTTTCTGCCTGGGGTAATTTTAATTTATTGGTATCCAAAATGAGTACGTTGCCATTTAATACTTTATGCAAATCGTCGTAATATTTTTGCTTGTATTGTAATTCTTTTTCCATTGAATCGGTTCTAATTTTTAGTAACTTATAGGCTCTTACCTGTTTTGCATTACCATATCCAGCCCCTGGCAAATAATATTTTAATGGTGTAAAAACCAGCAAGGCAATAATTAATCCCACCAAAACAACAAATACCGTACTTATAAACGCATATACACTAAAGCGGCTAAGCTTAAACTTAACAACTTCTTCATAAGTATCTTCATTCATCACCACCAGCCTATATCTATTTTGCAAACGCCTTAAAGTACTGTTGGCATCAAATTTTATCATTTTTTTTTGTTAATCCTTAAAATTAGGAAATGCAAATGAAAAACCAATTTAAAAATTGATAAAACAAGGCATTAAATGAAATATAAATCTTCAACTAAACTCATACACAAGCCTAAAATTCTTAAAAAAACATTAAAGTATATTAAATACGTTCAATTATAGGGACTATTAAGTAAAAATAACCGATATTTAGCCTTGTTTTTCAACCTATTAATTCATGCTGAAGAAAACGATAACGCCGTTATTTATTTTTTGTATATTATTCTGTATTTGCACCCCAGTATTTGCACAACCTACTTGGACCCTAGATCCATTTGGCAAGGAAAAAAAACCAGAAAAATTTGAGACTAGAAAATTAGGCTCAGAAAAAACAGCTGACAAAAAATTTAATCTAGCCCGTAATTTTTATCAGAATAATATAACACATTACAATTATTATTTTAATGCCAACAATAGGGTAACCACTGTGATTGAACGTGCGAAAATTTCGCAAAAAGAGGATTATACAAATTTGCTTGCTTTTTATCCATTTACTTTAGAAAATACAGCAACCCAAAAAACAGAACTTGATTCTGTAATATACACTTCTACCGCTGGCTTATTATTACATGATTTACGAAGCGACTGGGTTGATAATATGTATCTACTAATTGGCAAAGCTTATTTCTACAGAAAAGATTTCGATTCTGCTTTAATGACTTTTCAGTTTATCAACTACAATCTTTTTCCACGTAAAAGAAAAAATGATGATGATGATCGTATAGTTGGTTCCAATACGACATCTATAGCCAATAAAGAAAAAAGAAATGCTATACAAAAACTAACCTCTATACCGCCTAGTCGCAATGATGCAATTCTTTGGCTAGCACTTACATTAATTGAGCAAAATGAATTTGCTGAATCTGGAGGCTTGATTAATACATTACAAGTAGACCCTAATTTACCAAAAAGACTACGCAACAATTTGGCTGAAGTTAGCGCGTATTGGTTTTTTAAACAAGGGAACTATGATAGTACTGCCACGCATCTGGAAAAAGCATTGAGTATAACAGAAAATCAACAAGATTTATCACACTGGGAATTTTTATTGGCACAGCTTAATGAAATAAATGGAAAATATGATAAAGCCTCCTATTATTATACCAAAGCATCAAAACATACCGTTGATCCTTTAATGGATATACATGCTAAACTTAATGATGCCAAGATGCTTAGAGGTGGCAACCCAAAAGAGCTTGATAAAGCTATTAGCAATTTATCCAAAATGGGTAGCCGTGATAAATTTGAAGCATACCGCGATATCGTATATTATTCTGCGGGTGAATTGTCTTTACAAAAATTAGACACCATTACCGCCCTATCATTTTTTAATAAAAGCCTTAAGTATAATGAAGCCAATACAAATTATAAAAACAGCGCCTATCTTCAACTAGGTGATATTGCTTATACACAAAAAAAATACTTGCTAGCATCCATGATGTACGACAGTTTACAAAGCGGATCAGATTCGCTTATAGATTTACGAATTGCTAAAATACAAGAAAGAAAAGATGCTTTAATTAAAATTAGTATGGCAATTTCCGTTATTGAAAGAGAAGATAGTTTACAACGTATTGCAAGCTTACCCCCTGTCGAAAGAGAGGAGTACATTAAAAAATTAGTACGCAAAATGCGTAAAGAAAAAGGATATAAAGACGATGGGGGATCAGCAGGAGAAATTATCCCATTTGGTAATAACAGTAACGCACAGTCGGTTGATCTTTTTGCCTCTAATAGTAACAAAGGCGAGTGGTATTTTAATAATAATGCACTTAAATCTAGAGGTTTTAGCGAGTTTAAAAGCAAATGGGGAAGTAGGGTAAATTTGGATAACTGGCGACGAAAAGCTGCTATTGAAACTGTTATTAAGAACCCAGGCCAGTTTGGTGACATTAAAGCAGGTAGAAGTGGCGATATAAAAGGTAAGGATAAAAATACCAATACACAAACTACAGAAATTAGTTACGATGCACTAATAAAAGATCTGCCTTTAACCGAAGAAAAAATTAAGACAAGCAACGAATTAATTGCAGTAAGCATGATTGAATTAGCTAAAGCTTATCAAAACAACATAGAAGAATATCAACTAGCTGCCGATACCTACAAAGCTTATTTAAAACGCTTCCCTACTCTTTTGCTGGATGGGGAAGTTTATCTTAACCTTTATTTTTGTCACTCAAAACTGGGAGATAAAAGCAAGGCAGACTATTATAACGATTTACTTAATAGTAAATTCGCCAACAGTAAATTCGGTCAAAAATTAAATAACCCTTCTGCATTTGATCTTAAAATAAAAAATCCAGATGCCACAAAACTATATGAAGATATTTACACCCTATTTATAGAAGGCAATTTTGAAAAAGCAATAATTGAAAAGAAAAAAGCGGATAGTTTATTCGGAATAAACTATTGGTCGCCTCAGTTATTATACATAGAAGCATTGCATTATGTTAAAAATAGAGATGATAGTTCAGCTATAATAAAATTACAAACAATAATTACTAATGATTCGGGCAAGCTACTTAAAGGGAAATCCGAAACCATGATTGATGTTTTACGAAGAAGAGGAGAAATTGAAAAATACTTGACTAATCTAGAGATTACAAGAGATGAAAATAATAAAGTAAAAATACCAGAAAAACCAAAGGCAATTAACAAACCAGTTGCTCCTCCAATTATAAAAGACACGGCAGTTAAAATACTCCCCCCTTTATCAAGTGCCCTATTTGTGATGGCCATTAATGCCCCACACCTAGTGTTAATGATATTAGATAAGGTAGACCAAGTTTATGTAACGGAAGCTAAAAATGCTTTTAATAGATACAACAGAGAAAATTATTACGGCCAACCTATTGCAATTAATATAGACCAATTAGATGCTGATCATAATTTACTAGTGATTAGCCCTTTTACAAATGCTGCAACTGCTTTACAGTATTACACTAAAATTAAAAAAGATGCTGCAGCCGAAATATCTTGGTTGCCAGCTACTAAATATTCATTTTTAATTATCACTAACGAAAACTTACAATTATTAAAATCTAATAAAAATTTAACTAATTATAAATCCTTGTTAAATACACAATTTTCCAATAAGTTTTAATAATTATTAGTAAAAAACATTTAAAGCCTTGGGGAGTTTTATTTAATTTTAATTTTTAAAATTTAAAAAGACATCACACTTTCAAATTTTTATAAATGAAGCGTTCGGTTTACATATTATGGCGTTTTTTTGCAGGAGGATTTTTATTACTTTTATTTCTTTTTGCCTGTGCCAATTTTGGTTTGTTTGGTCAAATGCCTTCCTTAGTCCAATTACAAAATCCAGAAGCAGATCTAGCCTGTGAAATATATTCTGCTGATGGCGTATTAATGGGGAAATATTATTCCGAAAATAGAAGTGAGGTTAAATACAGTGAAATATCCCCCAATGTGGTTAATGCCTTACTGGCTACCGAAGATGAACGTTTTTATGAGCATTCTGGAATTGATGCACAAGCACTTGCACGTGTTTTATTTACAATGGGCACACAAGGAGGAGGTAGTACGCTTACCCAACAGGTAGCTAAAATGATGCTAGGTCAAGGACGTGCTAATATTGTTGTACGTGGGTTTCAAAAAATGAAAGAGTGGATTGTAGCAGTTAAACTAGAGCGCAATTTTACCAAAGAAGAGATTATTACACTATACTTAAACAGGGCTCCATGGGGAAATGTATATGGCATACGTAATGCAGCTCGCACTTATTTTCAAAAAGAACCTAAAGAACTAAAAATTGAAGAAGCTGCAGTATTAATTGGCATGTTAAAGGGTTTTATTTATAATCCAATAGGTTATCCAAAAGCATCAATTGATAGAAGGAACACCGTTATAACCCAAATGAATGTTTGTCAACAGCATTTTTTAACTAAGGCCGAAGCAGATATATTAAAAACAAAACCACTTATTACCAATTACAAAAAATTTGATGAAAATGTGGGTATCGCTCCTTACTTCCGATCTATTCTTGCTGATAAGTTAAAAACCTGGTGTAAAGCAAATGAAAATCCTAAAACAGGTGAACCTTATAACTTATACAAGGATGGATTAAAAATTTACACTACCATTGACTCCCGAATGCAACAATATGCCGAAGAAGCAGTTGTACAGCATATGCCGGTAATTCAAAAAAAGCTAGACTGGATTATGAAAAACAATGGCACTAAGATTTGGAAAGGCCATGAAAATATTGTGGAAGCGGCATTTAAATTTACTCAGAGGTGGAAGAGCATGAAAGAAGCTGATGTATCTGATGAGGATATTAAAAATTCATTTTTTATTCCGGTAAAAATGAAAGTTTTTGCCTGGAATAAGAAAAGGGAAAAAGATACAGTGATGACACCTTTTGATTCTATAAAATACCATAAACAAATTTTACAAACAAATTTTGCAGCTATGGATCCCCGAACTGGTGAAGTAAAATGCTGGGTAGGCGGAATAGATTTTAAGTGGTTTAAGTTTGACCATGTTACACAATTAAGACAAGTAGGATCTACTTTTAAACCATTTATATATACATTAGCAATTAGTGAAGCTGGCTATACGCCCGAAAAAAATATACCTGGAGGTGAACTAACACTTGGAGGTAAAAGCGTTTCTAGTGCTGGAGGTTCCCTTGCTTATTGCC
>CAMBEI010000008.1 GCA_945865645.1 Chitinophaga pinensis
ACGCTGCTTATGTTTTATGATTAGGTAAGCTGGCTATTTACCTATAAATCTCTTTCTTAATTAACCATGTTTGATAATGTATGTAAGCTTGCCTATTTTTGTAAATCAAAATAATAGATGAAAGTAACCGAACATATTAATCAGGCTAAACATACCCTTATATCTTTTGAGATACTTCCTCCTTTAAAAGGCAAGGGGATTCAATCTTTATACAACCACCTAGACCCCTTAATGGAATTCAATCCTGCTTATATAAATGTAACTTATCACCGTAGTGAACATGTTTTTAAAAAAAATGCAGATGGGAGTTTTCAAAAAGTGGTCGTACGTAAACGACCGGGCACCGAAAGCATTTGCGCCGCTATTATGAACAAATACAGTGTAGATACTGTGCCCCATTTAATTTGTGGTGGCTTTGGTGTTAATGAAACGGAAGATGCTTTGATAAATTTAAATTATTTAGGAATAGACAATGTACTGGTATTGCGCGGCGATGCAGCAAAAAACGAAACAGCATTTTTACCCGAACCCGGAGGGCATGAATTCGCCATTGATTTACTAAAACAAGTTATAGATTTAAATGCCGGAAGGTATTTAGAGGAAGATTTAAAAAACACTAACCAAACAAAATTTTGTATTGGTGTAGCTGGCTATCCCGAAAAGCATTTTGAAGCACCTAATATGGATAGCGACTTACATTATTTAAAACAAAAGGTAGATATGGGCGCAGATTACATTGTAACCCAAATGTTTTTTGATAATGAAAAATTTTATGCCTTTGTAAAAGCTTGTAGAGAGATAGGAATAACGGCACCAATTATACCAGGCCTTAAACCTATTTACACCAAAAAGCAGCTAACCGCATTGCCAAAAATATTTCACATTGATGTTCCTACAGCATTAAGTAAAGAAATAGGTAAATGTAAAACAGATGAAGATGTGGAACAAGTCGGAACCGACTGGTTGTTGTATCAGTCGCAAGAGCTAAAAAAATTCGGCGTGCCCGTGTTGCATTATTATACATTAGGCCGGCCACATATTGTAGCGAATGTAGTAAAACAAATTGTTTAAAAAATAAAACCCCGACAAATTATTGAGGTTTTATTTTTTGCATACAAAAACTATTTTAGTAAAGACTGAAAAACATCTTCATTTATTTTAATTGGGTATTTAATTTTTAAAGCATCAATCCATTTTTCTTCAAGTATATTTTGGTAGTCATTAATAATCAATCCCTTTGCTTCATCAAAACTACGCTGCGCATTAGCTGGGTAGTGATTAATAAGTTGTATAAAACTAGTATTTCCATCAGATGGGTTAACTACAGCTTCTGAAATAGCACCTCTTGTCATTTTTAAATCAATGGTAACCGGTATTTGTGATAACTCAAATCTGCCCGAGTCAATTTGAATATTATTATTAGACTCTTCCACAATTTTTTTCCAGTCTTTACCTTTTACAATTGCAGCCCTTGCCTCATCTGCAATCGTTTTATTGGTACAGTTAAACAAAATAATATTAGCGCTAGCAGACCAAAAGTATCTGCTTTTATTTTCGCTATACAACTTTTTAAGTCCTGCTGTATCATTGGATGCCTTTCCCCAAATATTTCTTTCCATTATTTCAAACAATACGTTACCATCTTTAAATTCTTCCATCTGGTATTTAAAATCAGCATTAAATTCTTCAAGATGTTTTTTATAATAATCTAGTACAACGGTAGAAACAAATTTATTTAATAAAGCGGCATTATTTTCATCCTGGTAAAATTCGCCAGACCCCTTATATATTTTAACAAATTCAAGCCAATCTTTTCCCGATAGTTTTGTCTTACCAAAAGTAAAAATAATTTTATTAGCTATTGGATTAGTGGTCGCATATTCGGTTTCTAAATTTATGCCAACTAAAATGCTATCGGCAAATCGAAATAAATCATTTTCGGAAACAATCATTGTTTCTTTAAAGTTTACTTGCTTTAAAACTTCTTTAAAAAACAAATCCCTTGCATTATTTATTCGGGGATCCTGTTGTATTTTTTGTTTTAATTCAAACTGATAAGCCATGTCGGTTAAATCTGTTGAAACTGCACTATGTGATAATCTTTTTACAATATGATAGCCGTATGCGGTTAAAAAAGGCTTACATATTTCGTTATCTTTCGTCATCTTGAAAATCTCGTTTTCAAAAGAAGGTTCAAATTTTCCAGAACCAAATTCAGCCATTTCTCCATTATTGCCATAAGTTATTTTGTCATCACTAAACCATCTTGCCGTTTTTCCAAAATCCTCGCCTTGCAATAATAATTGATAAACAGAGTCAGCTCTTTTTTTAAATATTTGTTTATCAAAAAGGCTAACGTCTGGCGGCATAGAAAATAATATCTGCGCAACCTTCCATTTTCCCACAGCCTCTCTTTGGTTTATTAATTTAAAAATATGCCAGCCGTTTTTTGTACGGTATGGCTTTGCGACTTTCCCCATTTTTAAATTATAAATAAGGGTTTCGTATTCATAAGGCAATGTAAATACTGTAATAAATCCTAAATCGTTATAAGTAATTTTTATCTGTTCTGTATCTATTATATTAGTATAATCTGTTTTACCTGCAGCTAGGGCCGTATATAATTTAGAAATTGCTTTATAAGCCTTACCAGTATCTTCGCTGCTTAATTTAGATTCTACAGGAATAAAGAAATGTAAAACATGTAGGTCTTTTTGGCTGCGTATAAAAGCCTCATTCAATAAATCATTAACTACTTTTTCATTATTTAAGTAACTATCTTCAATCTGGTTGCGAAAGCTTTGCGCATCATACTGTAATTGAGGCAAAGTGTCTAAGTTTAATTCCATAGCCGCTTTTACTTTCAATTTAAATTTTACATATAGGTCAAGATATTCCCTTAAGGCTTTTTCTTTATCGCTAAAAAGGCTTTTATTTTTATTATAAGCCCTAATAAATTCATCTTTACTAACAGATTGATCCCCATATGTAAATAAAGTTTGCGAAAAAATACTGGTACTAAGGCAAGCAAATGCTAACAACAATAAATTTTTTTTCATTTGTTTTTTTATTTCGAAGTAGGATTATTCCATTTTACTTTTAGTAAATCATTTAATTGAAGTAGTGTAAGTTTTTTACCAATAATTCGCTTGTCTTTATCTAATAGATATAAAGTAGGCGTTAAGGTAATATCATATAATTGACGAAAACTGGGCTTTTGTGCGGCATAATCGGCTTCTTCCGTTTCCTTAGCCTTGTACACGTGCGTCCAATCTTCTAGATTATGGTCTTTAATAAAAGATATCCATTCGGGGGTTATGTTTTGTTTATTTTCTGGGGTAAGCACTGCAAAAATTTTAACCCGATGTTCTTTCCAGCTAGCCCTGTATATCGAATCTAGTCTGGGCACTTCTTCTTTACAGTGCCCACAATTAGGATCCCAAAAACAAATGATTGTATAATCTGCACTCAAACCATATAAAGACGTGGCCTTGTTTTCTGTATTCAACATTTCTAAGTCGGCTCCCTTTTCACCAATTAAATTCGCCATTAACATATAAGCCCTCCGGCTAATGCTTTCCATTTGTTTTTCGTTAAGCCAGGGGCTTAATCCTTGACTGTGATATTTTTCAAAAAGATGAACAAAAACCGCGTCTTGCCCCATGTATTTTGGGTTTATAAACTCATCGGTAATCCAGTTTAATAAAAATTTATACATCTCAGGAGATGACCTAGCGAGCAATAATTTATAATCAACATCTTTAATAATTGTATCTGGCTCCGGAGAAATTACCTCGCGGTAATAACGCTCTATTTTTTTTAAAAAGAAAGGAGTACGAATAATACGATCATCCATAAAACTAATTCCATCCCAATAATGCTTTTTGTATAGGGTATAATTATTAATAGAATCTTGTTTTGTAATAGGGACCATTTTAGGTAAAGCAGGTTCTTTAATGGCATTTAATAAGGCAGCCATCATTGAATTAGGTTGATTTTTTATAATTCCTTCACGATAATCGTTAAGCTCTTTATTATAATTGGTATAATTTTTTTCATGCCTTAGCGAATCTTCCCTGCTTGTAGAAGCCATAAAAGCATTAAGCTCCTTTTGTATAAGTCTTCCTTTTGTAGCGGCAACTTTTTGATACTGATCATATAAAACATTTTCTTTTGAACCTATTACCAAGGTTTTATTTAACAAGTCTGAAGTATCGGCAGTTACCGAAATAGATTGCTCTTTGCCAATTAAAAACTCAACCCGTATTTGTTTGCCCGGGAAAAATATGGCATAAATACCTGGAGGTAAACGCTCTGATCCTTTAAATATAGCAGCTCCGTTATTTCCTATTGCAGCAGAATCGGCAATATTAAAATTGCCTCCCATATAGTAGGTGAGGTAAGTAATGCCACTGGCATATCCGGCGGCTTTAAAATTTATTTGATACCCTTGGGCAAAAGCAGGCAAACTTATTAACCCAGCAAAAAAGAAAACTAAATATTTTTTCATCGTTATTTATGGATAGCAAATGTATTTAAAATAGGTGATTTTTTGCACTTATGACATTTGTATTGGGTTAACAATTACAAAACGTTAACAAATTGTACTATTAACTACCAAATTTCATTAAATTCTACAATAGGGTTAGTATTAAAATATACTAAGTTTTAGAGTATACATTGCGTTGGGTTATATTTAGTAGGCGCACAAAACAATATTGATAATTAATGCGGTATTTTTGCCCTTGTGAAAAAAAAAGGTAAAAGAATAATATTAGAAAACCTGATTATTGTCGATTATGCGGCTGAAGGGAAAGCTATAGCTAAACTTGACGGAAAGGTGATTTTTATTTCGGGAGCTGTACCTGGTGACACAGCTGATGTAATGCTTACAAAAAATAAAAAGGACTGGGCGGAAGGCAGGGTGTTAAAAATTAAAGAATTTTCTAAAGAAAGGGTAAATCCATTTTGCAAACATTTTGGTATTTGCGGAGGTTGTAAGTGGCAAATGCTACCCTACCAAAAACAATTACAATACAAGCAGCAGGAAGTAGAACAAAACCTGCGACGTATTGGCAAGATTTCCCTTCCTGAAATTTTACCAATCATTGGTGCTGATGATACGGTGCATTACAGAAATAAGCTAGAGTTTACTTTTAGTAATAAGAGATACTTAACCAATGACGAAATTGGGCAGACAGGAATTTCGGTACAGCAAAATGCTTTGGGCTTTCATGTACCCCGTATTTTTGATAAAGCAATTGATATTGATGAATGTTATTTAATGGATGACGTAAATAATAAAATAAGAAATACCATTCGCACTTTTGCACTGGAAAATAAATTTTCTTTTTACGATATACGAGAACATACGGGCTGGCTGCGTAATATAATTATACGTTTATGCAACACCGGCGAACTAATGGTTAACATCTGTTTAAATTATGACGAAGAAATAGATAGAGTAAAACTTTTTGATCATTTATTAAATCACGTGCCCGAAATAACTACATTATTGTACACCATTAATCCCAAATGGAACGACAGTATTTACGACCTCACACCACAGGTTTATTTTGGCAAAGGGTTTGTTATAGAAAAATTAGAATCATTTGAATTTAAAATATCTGCCAAATCATTTTTTCAAACCAACACCCAACAGGCCGAAAAATTATATACTGTTACAAGAGATTTTGCTGCTTTAAACGGAAATGAAATTGTGTATGATTTATATTGCGGCACGGGCAGTATTGGTATTTTTGTTAGCAAACAGGCAAAAAAAATTATTGGGGTAGAAGTGATTGAAGAGGCTATTGCAGATGCTAAAGAAAATGCAGCCTTAAACCATATAACTCATGCCGAATTTTTTAGCGGCGATGTAATTAAGATTTGTAATGATGAATTTTTTGCGATACATGGTTGGCCCGATGTGATAATAACCGACCCACCACGCGTGGGGATGCATGAAAAACTAGTAAATAAATTATTGGAAATAGCCGCACCTAAAATAGTTTATGTAAGCTGCAATACCGCCACACAGGCTCGAGATATTGGACTATTGAGTGAAAAATATGTAATTGAAAAAATCCAACCGGTAGATATGTTTCCGCACACACATCATATTGAATGCGTGGTATTACTGAAATTAAAATAAATATTAATCAACTAAATTTGCAAAATGGCTTTTAATAATTACGGAAACAGATTTCAACAAACTACCCCGGTGGTGTTGAATTTAATTATCATTAATGCGCTGGTATTTTTAGTGCAATTTATGTTTGATGGCACGGATGAAAAAATAACCCGCGAAATTGCACTTTTCCCTTATCAAACCACATATTTTAAACCCTACCAGTTAGTAACTCATATGTTTGCCCATGGAGGGTTCTTTCATTTGTTTTTTAACATGTTTGTTCTGTGGATGTTTGGCACTATGCTCGAGAGAGCTTGGGGGCCAAAAAGATTTTTTATTTTTTACTTTGCCTGCGGCTTAGCTGCGGGAATCGTTCATCTTTTATTTCAAAATGCACCAGCAGTGGGCGCATCAGGAGCTATAATGGGTCTATTTGCCGCTTTTGCATACCTCTTTCCAAATACCGAATTAATTATTTTTCCAATTCCAATTCCAGTAAAAGCAAAATATGCAGTTGCTATTATGGCCGCCTTTGATTTGTTTGGTGGCGTTTATTCTGCGGGTAGCAATATTGCACATTTTGCACATTTAGGTGGATTGGCCATGGGGTTTATTTTAGTTATTTACTGGAATAAAACAGAGAAAAATACTTTCTACTAATAAGCACAGTTAAATAATTTAAGAGTTTGTAATTTTGTAGCTATAAGTATTATTATGGGAGAGTCTGATCGGTTTCAAGATTATAAAACAAAAAAACAACGATTTACATTAGGGCATCCCGATAATGCATTGATGTGGCTATTTGCCTTTAATGTAATTTTCTTTTTAATATTGGCTACCATTAAATTAGCTATTGCTGTTAATGATAATTCTGCTAATGTTTTTTTTACACAGGTAGTTAATTGGTTTTCTTTACCTGCAAGCCTTGGTAAATTTAGTAATCGCTATTGGACAATTTTAACGTACATGTTTAGTGATACTGAATTAGTAAGGGCAATAAGTAATATGTTATGGCTATGGGTATTTGGTGATATTTTACAAAATTTAACAGGCAATAAAAAGCTTATACCTATTTATTTATATGGAGGTATTGTAGGCGCTTTGTTCTTTATTATTGCAACGTATTTAATTCCAACCAACAGGGCAATAATTGATTCTGCTAATTTATTAGGAGCTAATGCTTCAATAATGGCCGTTTCTGTTGCTGCAACAAGAATAGCATATAATTATCGTTTTTTTAAACACATCCGTGGTGGCATACCCATTTGGGTACTTACTTTTATCTATATTTTTATTGATATAGCCGACGTTGCTACAGCTCCAGCGGCACAGGCTCTTTCTCATATTGGTGGCGCATTTGCAGGTTTTTTGTTTATAACCCTATTACAAAATAAAATAGATGCCAGCATTTGGATGAATAAAAGCTATGATTGGTTTATTAATGTTTTTAATCCTAATAAAAAATATCCTCGAACTGCCATAAAAAACAGAGTGCATTATAATGTCCCAAAAGCAAACTTGTACAATAAGATATTAAATGTTACCGAAGATAAAATAGATCAAATTTTGGATAAGATAAACCAAAAGGGATATAATTCTCTCACCAAAGAAGAAAAAGATATTTTAAAAAAGGCAAGCGAAGATTAAATAATTTTTTTTAGTAGTTAACATTACCTTTATATTATGCGAAATCTTTTTATTCGTAAATTGACAAAACGATTTTTTATTGTTACCAATTTTATTGTTGCAATACTATTTCTATTTGGCTGTTATGGATATTTATTTAATCCAAAATATTTTTGGTTCATTTCCTTATTAACACTTTCTGTTTTTTATTTTTTACTGCTGCTAATAGCTTTTATTTTCTTCTGGCTATTTATTAAACCAGTTCGTACTTTAATTTCAGTAATTGCACTAATGCTTGCCTTTAAACCCATTAGTAATATTATTGCTTTTAATTTATCTAATTCCTTTACTAAAGAAAAGCTAAATCATACATTACGTATAATGACCTGGAATGTAGCACAGTTTAATGTAATGGAAAATAAAAACCATCCAGAAATAAAAAATAAAATGCTAAATACTATTAACGAATACCAACCCGATATTGCATGCTTTCAAGAAATGGTTGCCGAAGATAGTACCATAATTGACCACGGACATATAAATGAGTATTTGCGTAAACTTAACTTTAATAATTATTTTTATTCCTATAATAGTAAAGAAGATTTTTGGGGCTATGCTCATTTTGGATTAATTATTTTTTCAAAATTCCCAATCATAAATAAAAAAACTGTTAGCTTTTATCCTTACGATTATAATTCTATTTTTCAGTTTATAGATATTGTAAAAAATAAAGACACTTTCAGAATCTTTAATATTCACTTACAATCTTTACGATTTAGTAGGTCTAATTTAAAATATCTTGATATGCCAACTGTTGAAGATGCGCGTGCTATTAAAGAGTCAAAAAATATTATCAGCAAGTTTAAAATTGGCTTTATAAAGCGACAAATACAAGCCGATAGAATACAAGCTGAAATTAAAACAAGTCCTTATCCGATAATTATTACCGGCGATTTTAATGATGTTCCAAATAGTTATGCATATCATACCATTGGTAAAGAATTAACCAATGCTTTTGTAGAAAAGGGCAACGGCATTGGCCGTACCTATAGCGGATTATCACCTGTGTTGCGTATAGATAATATTTTTGTTGATAAAAAAATGGAGGTGCTTCAGTTTCAGCTCGTCAAAAAAAAATTAAGTGATCATTTTTCTATTATTACCGACGTACAAATGCGTAAAAATTAATATCTTAGCCTTCTCTCATGAAAGTATTATACACATATCAATATTTCTGTTACTGTTGGTACTTAGCTTAATATCTTTGTAAACAATAATAGATAAGTTTATTTTTATAGCTATCTCGTTAACTAGTTTAAATTAGCGGGCATAAAAATTAAAAATTAAAAAACACTAAATTAATTTATGTCATTAAAAATATATAATACCCTTTCAAGAGAAAAAGAATTTTTTATACCCCTAATACCCGATCATGTGGGTATGTATGTTTGTGGACCAACGGTTTACAGCAATCTACACCTAGGCAACTGCCGTACTTTTATTTCTTTTGATATAATTTATCGCTACTTAGTTTACCTGGGCTATAAAGTACGTTATGTTAGAAATATTACTGATGCCGGACACTTAGAGGGCGATCAGGATGAAGGGGATGACAAATTTAGTAAACTGGCTCGCCTGCAAAAAGTAGAGCCGATGGAGATTGTTCAAAAATACACATTGGGCTTTCATCATGTTATGCAACTACTTAATAATTTGCCACCATCTATAGAGCCAACAGCTACCGGACATATTGTAGAACAAATAGAAATTACTAAACAAATTATAACCAATGGATATGCTTACGAAGTAAACGGCACCATTTATTTTGATGTAGAAAAATATAATAAGGCGCAACCATACGGCATACTTACTAATCGTAAAATGGATGATTTACTAGAAGGCACTCGGGAGCTTGGCGGACAGAACGAAAAACGCGGTAGACTTGATTTTGCACTTTGGATAAAAGCCAAACCAGAGCATTTAATGCAATGGCCAAGTCCTTGGGGAATGGGTTTCCCCGGATGGCATATTGAATGCTCGGCGATGAGTGAAAAATACCTGGGCAAAAAATTTGATATACATGGCGGTGGCATAGACTTGGCCGCTACACACCATACCAATGAAATTGCACAAAGCCAAGCATGCTATCATATCAGCCCAGCTAATTTTTGGATGCATACTAATATGCTTACCGTTAATGGAATAAGAATGAGTAAATCTTTGGGCAATGGATTTTTGCCAGAAGAATTATTTACTGGTAATCATCCATTATTGGAAAAAGCTTATACACCTATGACGGTAAGGTTTTTTATGTTGCAAACTCATTACCGAAGCACACTTGATTTTAGTAATGATGCATTGCAGGCGTCGGAAAAAGGATTGAAAAGACTTTGGGATGCTTATGAAGTGTTGAAACAGTTGGAGTTTGGTAGTGAGCTGTTGGCAGTTGATGTAGAACTAGATGCAAAAGTGAACAAATTAATAAATGAGTGTGACGAGTTTATGAATGATGACTTTAACACAGCAAAAGTTTTGGGCAGTATGTTTGAGTTGGTACCAGTTATTAATTCTATTAAAGAGGGGCTAATACCTGTAGCTGCAATTTCTGCTGAAACCTTATCGCTGCTGCAACAAAAATTTAAAATTTATTTAGAAGATGTTTTTGGTTTGCAAAAAAGCACTGCCAATAATGAACTACTGAATGGGGTAATGGACCTGTTGATTGAAATAAGAAAGGAAGCCAAAGCAAAAAGAGATTTTGTAACAAGTGATAAGATAAGAGACCAGCTGGCAGAAACAGGTATTAATTTGAAGGATGAAAGGGGGGGAGAAATGAGCTGGGAGGTATATTAAATAAAGAGGCCAAAAAATAAATAAAACACTTATTGGCCATCAATATGGAGCATGTATTACATCTTACTAAAGACAAAAAATTAAAAAAAATACTTGAGTTGCAGCAACCGCTTATGCTGGCTAAAAGAAAAAATGTTTACCTGCATTTATGTTTTTCCATCATGAGCCAGCAACTAAGTACAAAAGTTGCAGATGTTTTTCACCGCAGGTTTATCAATTTATTCAGCAACAAAAATCCTACAGCCATACAAATTGCGACAATGCCGTTTGAAACCTTACGAAGTATAGGGCTCAGTAATGCTAAGACTAATTATGTATTAAATGTTTGTAATTTTTTTATTACAGAAAAAATAACAGATGCTAAGTTATACAAGATGACTAACGAGGAATTAATAAAATATCTTACTCAAATAAAGGGCGTTGGCAAATGGACGGTACAAATGATTTTAATTTTTACACTAGGGAGAGAGGATATTTTTGCGGTAGATGATTTAGGTATTCAACAAGCTGTTTGTAAATTATATAATATTAATACTGCTGATAAAAAAGTAATGAAAGATAAAATGCTTACTGTTTCAAAAAGATGGATTCCCTACAGAACTTATGCCTGTATGTATTTATGGGATTGGAAGGATAATAGAACCTAAAAAATAATATTCGAAACTATTTCTTCTAAATATTTTTTATCTATTTCTTCAAAAAAATTAAGTTCTGCACTATCCACATCAAGCACCCCAATCACCTCTCCTTTTCTAATAATGGGTACAACAATTTCTGATTTAGATAAACTGTTGCAGGCAATATGGCCTGGAAATTTTTCTACATCAGCAACTATTAATATTTCAGCATTTTGCCACGCTGCACCACAAACACCCGTTCCTTTTTTTATTCTTGTGCAGGCAACAGGCCCCTGAAAAGGGCCCAGCACTAATTCATCATTTTTTACCAAATAAAAACCAACCCATAACCATTTAAACTGATCTTTAAGTGCAGCACTTATATTTGCCAGGTTGGCAATAAGATCGGGCTCGTCTTCCAGCAATGCTTTTATTTGAGGAGTGAGTGATTGGTAGATTTCTTCTTTTGTTCCCTGTATGATGTTTAAGTCTTCTGCCATGAGGCAAAGATAAGTTGCCTTTGTCATTTAGAGGCACGAGGAGTCTCATTTATATAATTTAAAATACTTCGTTCCTCAGCATAAGAGACGTAAGAGGATGTTGAATAGGTATCAGTTTTTCTCCAAAATCATATCACTATAAGAAAGTGAACAAAAATCTTTAGCAGCAATACCAAACATAGCAGCATACTCATCACACTGCGCCTGCAGTTTTTCTTTATCAATGCTTCCATCTTTATCAATGGCTTCTACTTCCACAAAAGTCCCCAAGCCTGCAACAGTATCAAAATGAAATTTTACATTGTTAATAAAGTAAATTTTTCTACGTTTAATAACTACCACTTTTATGCCTAGGGTTTTAATAAGAATTTCTTTAAGTGTTTTATCTGACAGGTGTTGATATAATAAAACATGGCTGGATTTAGCTCCTGCAAAATTTTCTCTTTCATAATGTATCAAAGCGGTCTCAATATTCCCTTCACGTAATTTTAATCTGCCAGTTTGTACATTAAAATAAGTATCAATCTGATGGTCTTCGCCAATAAATAGAGCATTGTGTTGAGCCAATAAATTTTCTAATACATCCAATTCTTTTGCGGCTGCTTTAAATTCGATATTGAATATTTGCATGAGACGAAGGTATAAAAAAACTGCCTTGATTATTTCAAGGCAGTTTAAACAAGTGTATACAAACTCTTACCTCACCAACTTTAGCTCGTCAATTATATTTTTTGCACCTCCTAATTTATCAATACACCAAAGTACATAACGTACATCCACATTAATAGTACGGTTAAGGTCTTTATCAAATGCAATTTTGTGGCTAAGCGCTTCGTAGTTGCCATCGAAAGCAAGTCCTAATAAATTTCCGCTACCATCTATGACCGGACTGCCAGAGTTGCCACCGGTGATATCATTGGTAGTAATAAAACCAATCACTAGGTCATTTGTACGCTTGTCTATATATTGACCAAAATCTTTTTTCTTTAATAAATCAATTTGTTTGGCCGGCAAGTCAAATTCATAATCGCCCGCAACATATTTTTCTAACACTCCTTTGCCGGTGGTTACATAATCATAAAATACTCCATCTCTAGGGCGATAACTTTTTACAGCGCCATAACTTACACGCATACTAAAGTTTGCATCGGGATACATTTTATTTACGGCTGCCGGGTTCATTTCCATAATACCTTTCAGGTAGGCCCTGCCCAGCTCATCGTTATTGTTGACAAAATCTGTACGCAGGGATAGATATTTACTGGTATAATTTTTTGTAAATGCAGCAGCATACGCAAAAGCAGGATCTTCTTGCAATGCAACAGCAGTAGGGCTTTCTGTAAACGCTTTCCATTTTGCATCGTCCAGCATCATGGTTTTTGCAAACACATCATGTGCCCAGACTTTAAAAGTAGCTTCATCTTTAAGGCTGCCGTAAGCCGATTTCATGCCTTCATAAAAACCAATCGGGTGCTGGTTCTTATCTACATCGTTGTAAAACATCATGGCTGTGGCAGCCAGTATTTTTTCATCACTTGGCAGGTCTTCACTTGCCTTAAAGGCATCACGTGCCGCTGTTGCTGCTTCAATCGCTTTTTTAAGTTCGGCGGCCAGTGTGTTTGTTTTTAGCAGTTTGTCTTCTAGAGAAATTAACCTGGAAGCATTACCGGCTAAAGGGGAACCCATAATTCCTTCATTTAAATACTGGCGCATTTTACTGTAAGGAGTCCAGGTGGCATAATTCTTTGCATAATCAGCCATCACATTTTCATACTCTGGCTTTTCTTTTGCCCATGCATTGAATTTGTTTTCAAAAGCCTGTTTTTCATCAAATACTTTGTATTTGATCAGCTGTTTTGTTTCGCCATCAAAAAATTTCCAGTAGTTGGCAACACCGGCATAATTGTCGGCCAGCTTTAATTTTACTGCGGGGTCTTTAATCATTTGCTCGTGCATAAATTTTAAACGTACATCACGCAAACCAACAAGTGAAGGGTTTTCAATTTCGTTTTTCAGTTTAATACCATAGCTGGTTTCGTAACGGGTAGTTCCGCCAGGATAGCCGTAGATCATAGCAAAATCACCATCTTTAATCCCCTTAATACTTACGGGTAAAAAATGTTTTGGTTTCAGCGGAACATTATCTGCACTGTAAGGAACAGGTTTTCCGTCTTTACTGGCATACACACGAAACACCGAAAAATCGCCAGTGTGGCGTGGCCACTCCCAGTTGTCGGTATCACCTCCAAACTTACCTACACTCTCAGGAGGAGCACCCACAAGGCGTATATCTCTGTAAGTTTTGTAAACATACATGATATGCTGGTTGCCTTTGAACATGGGATAGATTCTTCCTGCAAGTTCATTTTCTTTGTCCAAAACTTTATCAGTAATGGCTTTATAAACATCTGCGATCTTTTTAACCCTGTCGGCCCAGCTTAAACCTTTTAACTGGTCTTCAACTTCTTTGGTAACATCTACAATACGGTCCAAGAACTGCACAGTAAGCGTGCTTTTTATTTCCTGTTCTTTATTGTAAGCATAAAACCCATCACGTAAATAATTATGCTCAATCGTACTTGCTCCCGAAATGGCACTATATCCGCAGTGGTGGTTGGTAAAAATTAAACCTTGGCTACTTACAATTTCTCCGGTACATCCGCCACCAAAAATCAGTATGGCATCTTTAAGCGATGACTTGTTGATGGAATACAATTGTTCCGCGGTAAGTTTTAATCCTTTTTTTACCATATCAGCATATACCTGCTTGCCCAATAACATAGGCAACCACATGCCTTCATCGGCTTGCGCTTTAAATAGACTGAGCGAAAGCGCAATCATAATAAAAATCTTCTTCATATAGCTTTGTTTTAGGACACAAATTTAATGATTAATTAGTTACATCTCCCCCTTTCTATCACAACATTCCTAACCTTTTGTGTCTTAATTTAAGGAAGCATCTAATTTAATATAAGTAGATATTTTGCCTTTCGATTAAACACGAGGGTTTATTCATCACTAAATAAAATAATATATTGCACAAACTGTTCCCCTATACTCAACGCCATTTCTTTTGCTATGGGGTAGAGTGAACCTGTCCCGTTTTTTTTCTTTATCTTTCCTTTCTTTAACCTTATAACTAACAATGCCTCTTTTTGATATTAAGCTCCCTAAGTCTATTGCTCGAGCACTTAATATCCCTATAAGTAATCCTAGAAACCAACAAATTAAAGTACTTAAAAAGCTTTTAAAAAAAGCTAGGTTTACCGAATTTGGTCAGCGATATCGTTTTGATGAGGTTTTAATGAGTAATCATCCCGGTAAAAAATTTCAACTAAATGTTCCAACTTTCGACTATAATAAAATTTATGATGCGTGGTGGTATAAAGCTAAAGAGGGTAGCCCGGATGTTTGCTGGCCAGGAGTAATAAAATATTTTGCCCTTAGTAGTGGCACCAGCGACGCAACGACCAAATTTATTCCCATTACCAAAGAGTTAATTAGAAGTAATACCATTACTAGTTTTAATCAGCTCTTTAGTTTGGCCAAATATGAAAACATACCAAGAAGTTCTGTGGGTAAAGGCTGGCTAATTTTAGGAGGAAGCACACAACTCCAAAAGGGGCCAACTTATTTTGCTGGCGACTTAAGTGGAATTCAACAAAAAAATATTCCTTTCTGGTTTCAAAGTCTTGGCTTTTATAAGCCAGGTAAAAAAATTGCAAAAGAAAAAGATTGGGCAAAAAAAATAAATGAAGTAGTAAATAGTGCGCCTCAATGGGATATTGGTTTTATTATAGGTGTGCCTGCTTGGTTACAATTATGTATGGAAAAGATTGTGGAGAAGTACGCATTAAAAAACATACATGAAATATGGCCTAACCTGGCATTTTATGTGCATGGCGGAGTTGCTATGGAGCCTTATAAAAAAGGATTTGAAAAATTAATGGGGAAGCCGATTACTTATATAGAAACCTACTTAGCCAGTGAAGGATTTTTAGCTTTTCAAAATAGACAAGATGCAATTGGCATGCACCTCGCCCTTAACAATAATGTGTTTTTTGAATTTGTGCCATTTGATTCAAAAAATTTTGATGTAGAAGGGAATATGGTTGATGAGCCAGAAGCTTACATGATTCATGAAATTGAGGAGCATAAAGATTACTCTATTTTAATTAGTACCAACGCGGGAGCTTGGCGTTATGCCATTGGCGATACCATTAGATTGGTTGATAAAGAAAGAAGTGAGATTATTATTACTGGGCGGACCAAACATTTTTTAAGTTTGGTTGGCGAACATCTTAGTGTGGATAATATGAATAAAGCAATTGAATTGGTGAGTGCGGATCTAAATATTTCTATTCCTGAGTTTACAGTTGCAGGGGTGCCTTATGGAACTTTTTTTGCCCACCATTGGTATGTAGCAACAGACGATAAAGTTAACGCCGAAGAGCTAAAAAATAAAATTGACACCAACTTAAAAGAATTAAATGATGATTATGATGTTGAGCGTAAGTACGCATTAAAACAAATTATGCTTACAGTGTTACCAGAAAGCACATTTATGAAATTTATGAAATCAAAAGGGAAACTTGGTGGCCAACATAAATTTCCTCGGGTGCTTAAAGGTCCTATGCTAGATGATTGGCAAAGTTTTTTAAAAGCAGAAAACATTATTTAAAGTTTTATTGTTGGGCAATCAATATCTTTATTTTTCTTTCCAAATTTACGATGGGTTAGTGTATCTACTATCATCTCCTTTTAATTTTGCAATGCTGATATGTCCCCGTACTGAAAGAAAATAATTGATAGGCTTTTTTACAAAAAAAGAAAATCCAGGTTCAATTGTTTTAAACGACCCTAGTTGCTTTGGCGTAAGATCGCCCTGGTAAATATATGCAACATCCCCCCCATACTCATGTTTTTATAAATTTGAGCCTGGGCATTATATCCAATAAATAAAAAAGATAATAATACAATCGCTGTTTTTAATTCTTTTTAGCATAATAGTTGGTATTATAAATTATAAAATCAAATCCAATAGTCCCACTAATGTTATCTGACTAAAAACAGGAGTCTTAATTATCCCGTCAGGTGTTAAATAAATCATAATTATAAAATTTTTTAATAAAAAAAATAAGTCTGTAAACACTTAAAAAATTTATTCTTGTAAATGGGTAAACAATTATATTTATATTTTTAAAAATGCTTTCTTAAATTTAACAAATGATTGATGCATTTATAAAAGGCCTGGTGGTTAGTTTGCTGTTAATTTTCTCAGTTGGGCCGATAATTTTTACTATTATTAAACAGAGTATAAACCATGGCCGACGTGGCGGATTTAGTTTCATTATTGGCGTTTGGGTTAGCGATATTATTTGGGTGATACTTAGCAATGGTTTTAGCGAAGCCATTAAAATATTATTAGATTTTAAAATTCCGATAGGCATAGCCGGCTGTGTTTTTTTAATTGGAATGGGTATTTATTTTTCTTTTATAAAAAAAATAGAATCTCGTTCATTACAAGAACCGCTTAAGATAGCGGGGGATGTATTTACAGATACCGAAAAAAAAACAAATTATTTTGCTATTATGAGCTCGGGTTTTATCATCAACACCCTTAATCCAGCGGTTATTTCTTTTTGGGTAATTATGGCCGCATCTTTAGCATCGGTATATTCTTTTTATGATCGTATTATAATTTTTTCTACTTGTTTGGGCATAAATATGCTAGCAGATATTGGAAAAGTATTGGGAGCGGGTTATATTGGAAACAAATTAAGTGATCGGGTAATTCTTATTATTAACCGAATTTCCGGTGCACTATACCTAATCTTTGGGGTTGCAATTTTAGCTGGAATTATTTATACATTAGTAAAACATTAGAAATGATTTTTTTTTGGGTTTTATTAAAAAAAATATTTTTTTGGTTATTTATATTACACCTTAGCTTTTTTTTAATATTTATTTATAAAAAATTTTCTGTTGCAGGCTTTCCAATTGTAAACCTGCAGCTAAAAATGTCAATTATTTTTGGCATAGTCATTATTCTAGGGGCAGTTTATTATTTTTGGCTACGTCATATTGAGGCAATAAAAAAAACGGCTATCTTTTTTAAGCAAGTTTTTTTTATTGGTTATATTTCTTCAACAGTATATTTATTTTCTGGCTTAATATTTAATCCACTCATTACTCTAACGCAGGTTACTAGCATTTTTGAAGGTTATGGTTTGCAAAGAGATTATATTAGATATGAGGATATGGGGAGTAATATTAAACTTGCTGTAATAAGTAGCGAGGATCAGCTTTTTCCCGATCACGACGGCTTTGATTTAAAAGCAATTAAACTTGCAATTAAATATAATAAACGACATCCTAATAAAGTACGAGGAGCTAGCACTATCAGCCAACAGGTTGCAAAAAATGTTTTTTTGTATCAGGGAGGCGGATTTTTAAGAAAAGGTGTTGAAGTGTTTTTTACTTTTTCTGTAGAGGCAATGTGGACAAAACGAATTATACTAGAACGGTATTTAAATATAGCAGAAATGGGTCCTGGCATTTTTGGTGTGCAAGCTGCCGCAAAAAAATACTTTAATAAAAACGCAAAGGATTTAACTATGTCTCAAGCGGCAAAAATTGCAGCTTGTTTACCTAATCCAAAACGATTTACTGTAAAACCTTTGAGTGGTTATGTAGCCAGACGTTACAATTATATAGTAACACAAATGAATAACTTGGGGGGAGATGTGGATGTGCGGGATATAATAAAGTAAACTTTTTATAAGTTTTCTACAGCCAATATAGCCTTCTCTAGCCTTTCCTCATAATCGCCGCTAATATTTACCCAAGCCACACTTTGATTAATAAGAATATCTTTATAATGATGGTATAATTTTTGCCTATTTACTAAATCTGGATATTCCCTTAATTCGTCTTTAACCCAAGGCAAATCTACATCACAAAGTAAGTACAGGTTATATTTTCTTTCCACAATACGGTTAAGTATCCAGTGGTGACATTTGTTAAAAACAAACTCACACCAAACTTTCATTACATACATATCTGTATCAATAAAAATTGTTGATTTGTTTTTGAACTGGGCATCTTCAACCGCCGCTTGCTCTTTATTCACCTGTTCTTTTGCTACATCTAGTAAGTTTTCAAAAGTATAATCTGTGCCATTTTTAGTAAGATATTCTCTGGCATATTCTTCTACAGCTATACTATTATAGTGCGCAGCAAGCAAGGTACACAAGGTACTTTTTCCTGTTGATTCGGGGCCGATGATAACAATTTTTTTAATCATTATTATTTTTATAAGCACTTAAATCAATAATAAAACGAACAACAAAAATCGTAAGCATTATAAATCTAAACCATTTTCTAAAAACGTCTGTTGTAGGCACGGCAAAAATAATTAAGGTTAACATAATTATTAAAATAGCTTTAATAATTAACCAGTATTTTTTATTTCTCACGCTATAACAATTAGCTTTTAGTTTTTTTTATAAACGATACATTTTTCTTCCATTCAATTAAACCAAAAATAGCCATTACTAATAATACCAAATAATATATGCTTGTAAAAACATAATGTTTTACAAAGTATAAGGGTATACATGCCATATTTGTAGCTATCCACCAGTACCAGCTTTCTATTTTTTTTTTGGTCATCAACCACATGGCAGTAAACGCAGTTGCAGAGGCGAAGGCGTCGGCCCAAGGAATAACACCTTCAAAAAAGGCCGACTTAAAATAGGTAAGCGACCCCCAAATACTGATATAAAAAAACAAAAAGAATCCAATTTGTTGTACCCAATTTTTTTTATCGGAGAAAGTAATATGTAATATCATATCTTTCTGTTGGTTTTTTCTTGTCCACATGTACCAACCTGTACCGCTCATAATAGTGTAATAAAAATTTACTGCAGCTTCACCTAATAGCTGTCCTTTAAAACTTATATAGATGTAAATGATGGTATTAATTAATCCAATTGGGTATACTAAAATATTCTCGGAGCGAGCGTACCACACACTTATAATTCCGGCAAACACTGCAACAAATTCATACCAAGTAGTGTATGATATATCTGTGATAAACTGATAATAAATGTCTATTATATTCAATTGGTTAATGGGATTTACTTGATGTACAAGAATGTAATTTTATTCAATTTAGCATGTATTCATCAAAATAAAAAAGCATCCGATAATAGATGCTTATATTATTTTATATTAAAGATCACTTGCGTGAATTTTGTGGATTATTCTGCCTCAGCAACTACTTCCTTTACTTCGGGTATCATACGTTTCATCATACCTTCTATTCCAGCTTTTAAGGTAATCATACTTGATGGGCAACCGCTACAGCTTCCTTGCATCATTAAATTTACCCTGCCATCTTCATAACTTTTAAACTGAATAGCTCCGCCATCCATTTCTACAGCTGGTTTAACATAGTTTTCAAGTAATTCTTTAATACGTTTTACTACATCGTCATCATCGGCACTAACGGTATTACTACTCTCTGTTTTCATAACCGCTACTTCTTCGTCATTAACCACCACTTTTCCTTCTTCTAGGTATTCTTTTAAAAATGTTTTAATAGAAGGAATTACATCCTGCCAATCTTCTGTTTCAAATGTTTTAGTTAGGGTAATAAAATTACTAGCAATAAAAACTGCTTTAATAAAGGGAAAGGTAAATAGCTCTTGTGCTAGTGGCGAAGGTTTTGTACTTGCTTCATCTGCAAAGTCGATACTTTTACCAGGGTATAATAATTTATTCGCCACAAACTTCATCGTTTCTGGGTTAGGCGTCATTTCGGTATAAATACTAATAATTGGGTTTCCTGTCTTGATCATAATACTGTATTTAAATAATTCGATACAAAATTAACAACAATTACGCTGTTTTGGATTGAATCTTGGTTTGCAGAATAGAAATTTCCGATTTCGCAAAAGCATAGTTATTCTATTATCCTAAGTTTAGCATAATTCAACATAATTTTTTTTTCTCCATTTAAATCAAAATTTACGGTTGCTATAGGATTGTGTGCTGCGCCTTCCATTGTCATTACTTCACCAAAACCAAATTTTTGATGTTCTACCTTATTACCTACCTGTAAATTACCAGTGTCACTGGGTTCAAAATTTTTAGAAGGAGTATGTTCAACGGTTTTATTTGTTGCTAGCTTTGAAGAAAATGCTCCTGTCATTTTTTTTGTAGTTAATGCGCCATATATTTTTTCGACATGCTTGGTAGCATCCCGGGCATTATTTCCAAAATTTCGTTGCATTCTTTCTTTTGCACCGCCTTGGGCCCACCCACCACCAGTAGCCGCCATACCTGCGTAGCTTTTATCTACAAACTCTTCCGAAATTTCTTTAATAAATCGACTGGGGTCATTTTGCTGTAATTGGCCATATCTGTATCTCGCATTGGAATAACTTAACCAAAGTCTTTGCTTGGCACGGGTGATGGCCACATAAAATAAACGACGTTCTTCTTCCAGTTCTTCCCGGGTATTAATGGACATTGCGTTTGGAAAAAGTGTTTCTTCTAATCCCCCAACAAATACTACTGGAAACTCTAATCCTTTTGCTGCATGAATGGTCATTAGTTTTACTACATCACTATTTCCTTTATCATCATCTGCGTCTGTTAATAAAACAATTTGTTGCAGGTAAGTTCCTAAGCCTTTATCTCCTACTTCCCCATCTTCTTCATTCATTGGCGTTTCGGTAAATTCTTTAATAGAGTTTAAAAGCTCCTGTACGTTTTCATGCCGAGCCAAGCCCTCTGTTGTTTTATCATTAAATAACTCTTTAACTATATTGGTGCTTTTACCAACAATAATGGATAATTCGTAGGCATTCTTTTTTACAAGTTCGCTTTGAAACATTTTAATCATAGTTACAAAGTTGTCAATATTTTCAAGGGTGCCTCCTTTGTAACCATACCTGCGGGCATTACTAATAATATCCCACATACTTAAGTTATTTTCATTGGCAAACAATACAGCTTTATCAATTGTTGTTTTTCCAATACCTCTTGCTGGTAAGTTGATGATACGTTTTAGTGCTTCTTCATCCCTTGTATTTACAACCAAACGTAGGTAAGCAATATAGTCTTTTACCTCTTTGCGCTGATAAAAACTTGTACCTCCGTAAATTCGATAAGCAATACCCATACGACGTAAGGCTTCTTCAAAGCTTCGGCTCTGTGCATTTGTACGATAAAGAATAGCAAAATCTTTGTTGTAATAATGATTACGAAGTTTTTGTTCCTGAATGGTGTCTGCCACCATCTTACCTTCGTCATTATCTGTCATCGTGCGTACAAGGTTTATTTTTTCACCTTCGGCGTTAATGGTAAATAATTTTTTTTCTATTTGCCCTTTATTATTGGCAATAATTTCGTTGGCAACGTGTAAAATATTTTTTGTGCTTCTATAATTTTGTTCCAGTTTTATCACTTTTACTTCGTCGTAATCTTTTTTAAACTGTAAAATATTTTCGATAGTTGCACCACGAAAGCTATAAATACTTTGTGCATCATCTCCTACTACACAAACATTTTCGTGCATAGCCCCAAGCAGTTTAATAATTTCATATTGAGCCGTATTGGTATCTTGGTACTCATCAATCATTACATATTTAAATTTTTGCTGGTATTTGCTTAGGGATTCAGGAAAATTTTTAAGTAACAAATACATTTTAAACAAGAGATCATCAAAGTCCATTGACCCATTTTTAAAGCAACGCTTTACATATGCATCATAAATTTTACCTATTGCAGGCCGGTTTGCCCTGGCGTCTTCTTGCTGCAGGGCCCAATCGTTCATATATTCTGTTGCGCCAATAAGCGCATTTTTAGCGGCAGATATTCGGTTATAGACTACATTAGGTTTGTAATGCTTATCATCTAATGTCATTTCTTTAATCACGGTTTTAACCACCGATTTGGCATCATCTGTATCATAAATGGTAAAATTGCTTGGATATCCTAGTTTAGGGGCTTCAGATCGCAGTATTCTGGCAAATACGCTATGAAAAGTGCCGATATACAAATTTCTAGCCTCGCTATTGCCTAAAATCTTTTCTACCCTTTCTTTCATTTCGGCTGCAGCTTTATTGGTAAAAGTGAGTGCCAATATATTAAAACTGTCAATTTTGTGTGCCGCCATTAAGTGCGTAATACGGGTGGTAAGTACTTTAGTTTTTCCGCTTCCAGCCCCAGCAATGATCATTATGGGTCCGTTTACATGCATTACTGCCTCTCGCTGCGGACCGTTCAACTCATCTAAATAATTCATATGGCGAAGGTACGAATGCTACTTACAGATTGTTCATTCATTTTGCGAATGGGTATTTTTTAGAGTTAATACATTATAAAAAAGCCATTTAATTACTTGCAAAAATTACTATAAATAAAATTATTACTAAATATATTAAATAAGCAACACTACAAGAAAAAAATTAGACGCATTGATCTTTGTGTTATCAAACGAGGAGTAAGAGCAGTTTTTTGCTAAAAATAATAAACTAAATAAATTATCAAAAAAATACTAAAATAATTAGTGTTATTAAAATAAAAGGATTATCTTTGTTTTCTAATTTACATTTATCACGCAGAAATAGTCCCGAAAATTATTTGGACGGTTTAAAAAAAATAGAACATGAGCAAGTCAGACAATTTAGAAAAAACAGAAAAGTTTAAAGCCCTAAAATTAACGATGGACAAAATCGATAAAGATTTTGGCAAGGGCTCAGTAATGATGATGAGTGACAAGGGAATTGTTGAACAGGAAGTTATCTCAACGGGTTCAATAGGACTAGATATGGCATTGGGTATTGGAGGATTACCTAAAGGCAGGGTGGTAGAAATTTATGGTCCAGAAAGCTCTGGTAAAACAACATTGGCTATTCATGTGATTGCCGAAGCACAAAAAAAAGGCGGTATGTGCGCTTTTATTGATGCTGAGCACGCATTTGATAGCGTTTATGCACAAAAATTAGGTGTTGATATTGATAATTTATTGATCTCTCAACCAGATTATGGTGAACAAGCGCTGGAAATTGCCGATCGCTTAATTCTGTCTGGCGCTTTAGACGTGGTGGTGATAGATTCGGTGGCTGCATTAGTTCCAAAAAGTGAGTTAGAGGGTGAAATGGGCGATAGTAAAATGGGATTACAAGCTAGGCTAATGAGTCAGGCCCTAAGAAAATTAACCGCCACAATCCATAAAACAAATAGCTGCTGTATTTTTATCAATCAACTGCGTGAAAAAATAGGGGTTATGTTCGGGAATCCCGAAACAACAACAGGAGGAAATGCATTAAAATTTTATGCATCTGTACGGTTAGATATACGCAGAATGGCACAAATAAAAGATGGCGATGACGCCATTGGTAATCATGTAAAAGTAAAAGTGGTAAAAAATAAAGTAGCCCCACCATTTCGCCTTGCCGAATTTGATATTATTTATGGAGAAGGTATTTCTAAAGTGGGTGAAATTATTGATATGGGAGTTGATTTAGGCATTGTACAAAAAAGCGGAAGTTGGTTTAGCTACAACAGCGACAAACTTGGCCAAGGAAGAGAATCAGTAAAACAATTAATGCTCGATAATCCAGAAATGGCTAATGAAATAGAAGTTAAGATTAGGGAAAAAATTAAAGAAATGCAATCGGCATAACGATAAAAAAATAATTACTTATTGGGTTAGTAAGTACAATGCTATGGTTTATAAAATCGCCATAGCATTTTTATTATAGGGTTCTTCAAATATATCCGCCCTGTAAAAAATTTAAGGTTTTAATTAACTGATCAATTCATCGCTATCCCCTACTTTTACATCAAAAAAATAGTTTGAATCAAAAAATATTAGCACATATTGCTTTAATTTTTACAAACATTTTTTTTGCTATAAATATTTCTGCCGTTAAACACCTTACCAATCACCAGTTGGCACAACCATTTGGCTTAAATGTTGTAAGGGTGGGGGTATGCGTTCTGTTATTTTGGCTATGGTATTTAATAAAGCCAGTAAATATTAAAATAGATAAACGAGATAGGTTGCGCCTTTTTCTTTGCGCTATTACAGGCATAGCCATAAACCAAATGTTTTTTTTAAAAGGCCTCTCACTTACTTATCCCATACATGCTGCCCTACTTTTACTCATTACCCCCATTCTAATTGTTTTTATTGCAAGCTGGATATTAAAAGAAAAACTAGGGCTATTTAAATTATTAGGTTTAGCATTGGGCTTTTCGGGTGCGCTTGTATTAATTTTAGCAAAAAATAAAGTAACTAACAATAATCACATTTTACTTGGAGATTTATTTATAATTATTAATGCTATTTCCTATACTGCTTATTTTATTTTAGTAAAACCGCTTATGCTTAAATATAATCCCATTGTTATTTTAAGATGGCTATTTACTATTGGGTTAGTTTTTGTTCTCCCTTTTGGCTGGATTGAGTTTACACAAATTCCGTGGTTAAAATATACCCCCGTTGACTTAATAAGTATTACCAGTATTGTTATAACCGGAACCTTTTTTGCTTACCTATTTAATTTATATGGCATTAAATCGCTAGGGGCTTCTATCGCAGGTTTTTACATTTATACGCAACCAATTTTTGCCGCCTTAATTGCTATTTTTTTGTTACATGAAGATTTAGCTTTGTATAAGATATTGGCTGCGGTCCTTATTTTTAGTGGCCTTTATCTGGCTACAAAACAATTTAAAAATGACTGATTATATTATAGCTAATACTAAAGAAGATTATAATAATGCAGTAATACTTTTTAAAGAGTATGTCGCTTGGTTAAATATTGACCTAAGTTTTCAGGATTTTGAAAATGAATTAAATGAAATACAATTAAAATATTCCAAACCCGATGGATGCATTATTCTTTGCAAAATAAATAATGAATTTATTGCTTGTGTAGCTATAAGAAAAATAAATGCACATACTGCTGAATTAAAAAGAATGTATGTACATCCAGCTTTTCGCGAACAAGGCATTGGAAAAAATTTACTTATTAAGGCAATCGCTTTTGCCAAAGAAACTAATTATTCTGTCATTAGATTAGATACATTAAATTATATGACTCCTGCTATTAATCTATACAAAAAAATTGGATTTTATGAAATACCTGCTTATTACTCTAATCCCATCAAAACAGCGGTGTATTTTGAAATAACCTGTTAATAAATTTTTAGATTTTTTACTACGTTGTTACTTCCATTTTTTTGGAGTAATAAAAAATAAACATTTCTTTTTAGCTTTAAAGAAATTAGTCCAATTTGCTATATCTGCTTGTATAGCAAATATGGAACAAGTAGGCATATTCTCAATGGTCACTTCTGTATTCAAGCTATTTACAAAATCGCTTACCCCGGGATTATGAGAAAATATAGCTATAGCAGTAAAATTATCAGCACAGTCTGCTATTACTTTATAAAATAGTTCGGCACGGGCGTCGTATAATGCAGCGTTAAATATAATATCAGTCACCGGAATCTCTAATGTTTCTGAGAATAATATTGCAGTTTTTTTTGTTCTCAATGCCGGACTAGAAATAAGCGCATCAACTTTAAATTTAGAATCTAACAACCGTTTTGACATCATTAAAGCGTCAGATTCTCCTTTTTTATTAAGCGGGCGCTCAAAATCGGTACCTCCCAATTTTTTTTCGCTTTTAGCATGCCGTACTATAAAAATATTTTTCATTTAAATAAGTTTAAAATTAAAATTACTTTTTAAAAAGGAATATTATGTCCAATAATATTAAAATAAATTAAAATTTACTAATCATTAAGAAATTATATTTAAATGAAAAGAAATTTACTCAACTTTACATATAAAATACATTTATGCATTATTACAGCCTACCTACATTATTATTTATTTGGTTTTCGCTACTTTCCTTTTCGTGCACTACAATAAAAAAAATAAGTAACGAAAACACAACTATTAATAAACTTAATTATATTGGCGCTTTTGAAATGCCGTTTAATTATAATTATAATAATACCACTATAGGAGGTTTATCAGGCATCGATTATAATAAAAAAAATAATTTATTTTATTTAATTAGCGATGACAGAAGTGAAAAAAATGCAGCTAGGTTTTATACAGCAAAATTATTTTTTACACAAAAGGGTATCGATAGTTTAATATTTACAAGTGTAACAAATTTATTACAGCCCAATGGAAAAACTTATCCTAGTAGTAAGGAAGATCGTTTTAAAACTCCCGACCCAGAATCTATTAGATATAATTTAAAAACGGGCCGCTTAGCTTGGAATAGCGAGGGAGAAAGAATATTAAATCAAAAAGATACGGTACTTATAAACCCTGCAGTAAGTATTATTAAGGTAAATGGTAAATATAAGAGCAGCTTTATTTTGCCTAATAATTTTAAAATGCAATCCACAGAAAATGGGCCTAGACGAAATAATTTTGAAGGCATTAGTTTTGCAGATAAATTTAAAACACTTTATGTAAATATAGAAGAACCACTATATGAAGATGCTCCCCCTGCAGATTTGGCCGATAATAACTCCTTTATACGAATAATTAAGTTTAATACCCGAAAGAAAAAAAGTATAGCACAATATGCTTATAAATTAGATCCGGTTGCATTTAAAGCTATACCCGAAAATGCTTTTAAAATAAATGGAGTAAGCGAAATATTGAGTATTGGCCACAATAAATTATTAGTAATAGAACGCTCTTTTTCTACAGGAAAAATTGCATGCACAATAAAAATATTTATTGCCGATTTAAATAATGCCACTGATATTAGTTTAATTCCGCTAATGAATAATCTCAATTTTACTGCGGCAAAAAAAACGTTGCTTTTAAATATGGATAAGCTAGGAATTTATATCGATAATATTGAGGGTGTAACTTTTGGCCCACAGCTACCTAACGGACATAAAACTTTATTATTTATTGCTGATAATAATTTTAATCCTTTACAAAAATCACAGTTATTATTATTTGAAGTGGTTAACTAAAACAATAATTATTATCAATAGCTTTTTATATCAACAACATTAAGTTAGCTTTGAAAATAAATATTTAAAATGAAAATCTTTAAAAAACTTATAACCCTCAACCTGTTTTTGTATATACCTTTTTGTAGCATGGCATGGGGTGTATTAGGTCACCGTATTATAGCACAAATCGCCGATAGCTATCTTACTAAAAATACAAAGCAGCAATTATATAAAATTTTAGGTAGCGAATCAATTGCTATAGCCAGTAACTGGTCCGACTTTATAAAATCAGATCCTGCATTTGATTATCTAGATCGCTGGCATTACATAAATTTAAAGGCGGGACTTACCGAAACTGAATTAAAAACATATTTAGCTTCCGATACCGTTACTGATGCCTACACAAAAATAAACTGGTTAACAACGGAGCTTAAAAACAAAGAACTGGACCAAGAAAAAAAAATATTGTATCTACGAATTTTGATACATATTGCTGGCGATTTGCATCAGCCAATGCATACAGGCAGGTTTGATGACCTTGGCGGTAATAAAATAAAAGTAAGCTGGTTTAAAGATTCCTATAACCTTCACCAGATATGGGATTCAAAATTGATAGATTTTCAACAATTAAGCTATTCAGAATATACAGCCGCCATTAATCATACTACTAAAGAACAAAGAAAAACATGGCAAGCAGAACCAGTTAGTGAATGGGTCTGGCAGTCCTATCAACAGGTAGAAAATATTTATGCTGATATAAAACCAGATGATAAATTAAGTTACCAATATAATTTTAAATATATAGCTATTTTAAATCAACAACTATTAATAGGGGGCATACATTTAGCAGGGTTATTAAATGAAATCTTTGGTTAACTTATTTAAGTTAACGTAAAGGTAAAAATGTTGTGTATTATTTTATGTGTGTTAACAACCCTAATAGCCTCTAACATTTTTTCCTTCCATATAATTCATAAAGGCTTTATTGCATACTCGATTGCCGCCAGGAGTTGGGTAGTTTCCGGTAAAATACCAATCACCTAAATTAGTTGGACAAGCTTCGTGAAGAGATTCGATAGTTTGATAAATAACACTTACAGGAATGGAAATATCAGTTGCAGTTATTAATTGTGCAATTTTGTTAGAGATATCTTCAGGCGTAAATGTTTTATAAAGTTGCCGTACCACATTTTCAGTATGCAATTGGTTGTTGCGTTGTAATTCTTTGCATTTATCAAGCATCTGAACAAGCACTTTTTCTTTACCATTATCTTTTAATAATTCAAGCGCAGCTCTAAAAGCAATAAAATCGCCCATCTTGCTCATATCTATACCGTAACAATCTGGATAGCGTATTTGTGGAGCGGAGGAAACAATTATAATTTTTTTTGGCTCCAGCCTAGACAACATTCTAATAATACTTTCTTTTAAAGTGGTACCACGTACAATACTATCGTCAATTACTATTAAGATATCAATATGCTTTTTAACGGTGCCATACGTGATATCGTATACGTGCTGTACCATTTCATTACGGCTACTATCTTCAGTAATAAACGTTCGTAATTTTACATCTTTAATGGCAATTTTTTCAATACGAATACGGCGATTAACCATTTCAGTTAATTTCTCTTCATCAAATTCTTTTCCCCAACTTAAAATACGTTCTATCTTAATTTTATTAAGATAATCTTCGGCACCTTTTATTAAACCATAAAAAGCGGTTTCGGCGGTATTTGGGATAAAAGAGAAAATAGCGTGCTTTAAATCGTAATCAATTGCTTTTAATACCGTACTGCTTAATAAATAACCCAACTTATTTCTTTCTTTGTAAATTTTTTCATCACTTCCCCTACTAAAATAAATACGTTCAAAGCTACAGGCCTTTCTTTCTTTAGGTTCTATAATTTGCTCCAAACTATATGTACCGTTTGCCTTTACAATGAGTGCGGTACCGGGCATCAATTCTTTTACTTCATTTTCTTCTAGTTTAAACGCTGTACGTATAGCAGCTCTTTCGCTGGCCGCAACAATTACTTCGTCATTTATATAATAATAAGAAGGGCGAATACCATGCGCATCTCGTATTACAAAGGCATCGCCATTACCCAGCATGCCGCAAAAATTAAACCCGCCATCAAATAGAGGAATTGCCTTTTTTAAAACTTTAACCATATCCATTTCTCCCGGAAAAGCTTCATCAGCTTTTACTAAAAAATGATATAAAACTTCCATCATAGCAGCCAGGTCACTTTGGCGCTGAAACTCCCCTGGATCAATGTTTACCAACCCAAAAAGCTCTTCAGTATTTACTAGGTTAAAATTACCCGCTAGGGCTAAATTACGAGAGGGTATAGTATGCCGTTTAATAAAGGGATGGCAAAACTCTGCATTATTTTTCCCTTGAGTACCATAGCGAAGATGACCCAGTAAAACTTCTCCTAAAAAATTAATATGCCCTTTCATTAAGCCGGGGTGATTTTTAATATCAGGCTGGTGTTTTTCTATTTCTTCTATTTCTTTTCCTATTTGTGCAAAAAGATCAGCAATAGGTTGATTAGCTCCGCTACGTAAGCGATGCATAAATGGATAACCTGGTTCAGTATTTAATTTAACGGCTGCAATACCCGCCCCATCTTGGCCACGGTTATGTTGTTTTTCCATTAACAAGTAAAGCTTATTAAGGCCGTACATTACGGTGCCGTGCTGTTGCTGATAATAACTAAAAGGCTTTCGAAGACGAATGAAAGCAAGGCCGCATTCGTGTTTTATGTCGTCGCTCATGATATGGAGTGAGTTGCAAAGTTAAGGTTTTACAAAGCAGCAACAAACAAAAATTCCCCGAAAAAACGGGGGATAAAAATAATAAAAAATAATCTGTATTACAATCCGCTAAAGGTTAAGCCAACCTGAAAAAGTTTTATAGGTGATGCTACGCCATCTTTAAAAATATTATTAAGTTGGTAACTACCAAATAATGAAAAATTACCATAACCAACCCGAACTGTGGCAGCCAGGCGAGTTGAATTAAAAAATCCCTTGCCATTTTCTTTAGCCGTATAGCTGTTTATAGCCGTGCCATTCTTATCTAATAAAGCCTTTCCTTTGGTATGCACATTTAAGAGGGTGCCCACTTTAACGCCTAATGCAGCTTTAAAACTTTTGCTTTCATTTGCGGGATCTAAGGTAAAGCGCAGTTCTATAGGAATTTCTAAAAAAACTGTTGCTAATTTGTATTTTTTAAAACGAGCTAGGCTGTCTAATATATTAAAGGGGAGTTTATTTGCTTTTGCTTTAATATCGATATTCATATTTTTAAAAAAAATATTACTACTACCTATGCCCACACCAAAAGCGGCACCCCATTGTGGATTAGCTTTAAAACGCTTGTCCATCATAATATAAATATTTGCACCCCTTGCAAATCCAGTCATTTTGTTTTTTATACTATCAGGTACACCAACCCAATGATCGTTACTTAATTGTACCATAAAATGATCGCTAGTGCGCGACATTAATCCTTTGTTTTTCTTTTTTTCTTGAGCAAAGGAATTGAAAACGGTTGCTAAGGATAAGAAAATAAATAATAATTTCTTCATAATCAATTTTGATGTTGCAAATTAACGGCAAATTATTTAATGAAGCGTTAAATTATAAGGGGGGTGATTATATTGGTAATTGTTATTACTCAAAAAATTTCTTATCGTTCAGTATGGGGGCTATTTATAGCTAAGGGTTTCCCGAAATACATTCATAGACAAGGATTACAAGTATAGCCACGGCTTAGAATGATTTTATCAGGAAATAGATAATTAAATTAGCATTAAGTATATTTGCGTCCTTATTCTTTAAAAACAATGTGAAGAAAGGGCCTATAGCTCAGTTGGTTAGAGCACCTGACTCATAATCAGGTGGTCCCTGGTTCGAGCCCAGGTGGGCCCACTTGTAAATCAAGGACTTATGAGCTAAAATCTCATGGGTCCTTTTTTATTTAGAAGCAATTTAGAAGCATTTCTCTCTGACGAGGTAGCAAGTGGCCCACAATCCTTTATAAAATCTACAAGCTGTAGATATTCCTTTTACTGCGCATTAAATAGCTATAATTTCAAAAGGGGTAATCAAAATATTTTTTCTATAAAAATTTTGACTTGTATTCCTCTCTTTAAGCACCTCCCCAACAACTCACCCCCACTTCAGTTCTGAGCAGTATGTACCCCCGGCTGTTTTGATGAACACATTATCTAACCCCTGACAGTAAAAAATTAATTATAAGTAAAAAGTAGTCATTCAATTAATGAATTACTCTACACTTCTCTCCTGCTATGCAGGACACCTTTTCTATTGGATGATCTATTCTCCAATCAACCTAACCTTCTAACTCAACATACTTAATAGTCCTTTAAAAAATTGGTATTTATTATTTATAAACATTTAAAATTTAAACATTATGCATTTACAAAAAGCTTCTAGAAAGAAAGCTAAAATTAAAATGGGTTTAATTGGACCTAGTGGTTCAGGAAAATCAATGGGAGCAGTACTCACAGCCTTCGGTATTTGTGGTGACTGGAGTAAGGTGGCAATAGTTGACACAGAAAACCATTCAGCAGATTTGTATGCTCACATTGGTTCCTACAATGTACTGTCACTATCTGCTCCCTTTACACCAGAGAAGTACATACAGGCAATAGAAGTATGTGAAAAAGCAGGCATGGAAGTAATCATCATTGATTCTGTCACCCACGAATGGGAAAACTTGTTGGAATACCATTCTTCTTTACAAGGAAACAGTTTTACCAATTGGAATAAAATTACTCCGCGTCACAATTATTTTGTACAAAAGATTCTTCAAAGTCCCTGTCATATCATCTCAACAGTAAGAACCAAACAGGATTATGTATTGAAGCAAAAGAAGAAAAAGATTCAGAGATTAAATATAGATGTTAATCAATTAGCACTTGATTTTTAATAACAGTAGTTATTTCATAACCCGTTGCTTGTTTCAGTTATGTTACACTAGAAGTAAAAATAATGTTTCAGTTAATCCTTTTGTTATATTAAATGAAAAATAAATTCTACTTTTAAAGGGTAAAAAAAGAGGAGGAGCCTATCCTACAAAAGGTTAGTGACAAGTATAAAAACAGGCAATTATGAAACCAATATTTACAATTCACCTCAAGTAAAATTTTCTAACTACATACTAAAATAAACTTATTATGAGAACTTCTGTTTTTACAAATCAGTACCCACTTTCCAAAACCTTAAAATTTGAATTAATACCGCAGGGTAAAACACTTGAACATATCCAACATAAAGGATTGTTAGAGCAAGATAATAATCGAGCAATAAGCTATCAAAAGATAAAAAGATTAATAGATGAATACCATAAAGTATTTATTGAAAATTCCTTAAAAGGTTTGCAGCTGGAGGAGTTGGTAGTTTATTCTGAATACTATCAGAAAAAAGATAAAGTTGATGCGGATAAAAAGGCATTTGAAAAAGTAAAAGAAACATTAAGAAAACAGATATCACTAACTTTTTCAAGCCAGGAGGTATATAAAACCCTTTTCTCCAAAGAATTAATTAAGGAAGACTTATTAGCATTTGTAAAACAAGAAGATAAATCTCTGGTAAATGAGTTTAAAGATTTTACAACTTATTTTACAGGCTTTCATGAAAACAGAAAAAACATGTACGTTGCTGATGAAAAATCTACTGCAATCGCATTCAGGTTAATAAATGACAACCTTCCTAAGTATATTGATAATCTCAACATCTTTTTACAGATAGAAGACAAGTCTGTTTCGTTAATAGCGGATTTTAATAAAGCATTGCAAGAAATGGCAGAAATAACTCAGGGTAGAACCCTCGAAGATATTTTTACGCTCTCATTCTTTAATGAAACTGTTACGCAAAATGGAATTGAGCTTTATAATATTATTATTGGAGGAAGAACAGCTGAAAATGGAAAAAGTAAAATAAAAGGGATTAATGAATATATCAACCTATATAACCAGCAGCAAAATAACAAGTTAAATAGACTTCCAAAATTCAAACAATTATATAAACAAATATTAAGTGATCGTAATTCTGTTTCTTTTGTACTAGATAATTTTGAGAATGATAATCATTTACTGGAATGTATAGAGCAATTTTATCAAAGTGGGTTATGTCACTTTGAAAGCGATGGAAATTCAATAGATCTGCTTACTACAATCAGGCAGTTTTTAAACGGATTGGATAGTTTTGATCTAACTAAGATTTACCTCCGTAATGACACCTCTTTAACAGATATTTCACAAAAGTTATTTGGTGATTGGAACCTAATAAAAGCAGCGTTAACAAACTATTATGAGAAAACAAATCCATTTAAACCAAGGGAACGGGTAGATAAATTTGAAGAAAGAAAAGAGCACTGGGTTTCTAAAACTGGCTACTTAGATATCAATACGATACAAATTGCAATTGAAGGTTATGATAGTGAAGTAATAAAAGATAAGTACACCCCTGATTGTATAGTTAATTACCTAGGAATCATCGGAAAAAATAAAGAAACAACTTTTGATCTTGTTGATGTAATACGGCAAAATTATGCAGGGATTAAAGATCTCTTAAATAACCCATACCCCGAAGATGAAAAACTAGGTAATGCTAAAGATCAGGTAGCACAGATTAAAATTTTCTTAGACAGTATATTAAATTTAATCCATTTTCTTAAACCTCTTAATGTAAACAATGATGGGCTTGAAAAGGATGAATCTTTTTATAGCATATTTACTCCCCTGTATGAGCAACTATCAGAGATAATACCATTATACAATAAAGTGAGAAATTTTCTTACTCAAAAGCCGTACAGCATCAATAAAGTAAAACTAAACTTTGAAAACAGTACGCTTTTAAATGGTTGGGATGTTAACAAAGAAGTAGATAATACTAGCATACTTTTTAGAAAGAATGGCCTCTATTACCTAGGTATAATGGATAAAAAACATAATAAAATATTTGATAGGAACGTACCAAAATGCCAAGAGCTTAACACCTCCTTTGAAAAGATAAACTATAAGTTATTGCCAGGTGCCAATAAAATGCTACCTAAGGTTTTTCTTTCTAAAAAAGGAGTGGAAACCTATAATCCAACTTTAGAGATTATTGAAAACTACAATAATGAAACACACAAAAAAGGGGATGCTTTTAACATAGATGATATGCGCATGCTGATAAATTATTTTAAAGATTCTATATCACTTCATCCTGATTGGAAACATTTTGAGCATAAATTCTCTGAAACAAAGAGCTATGAAGATTTAAGCGGTTTTTATAGAGAAGTAGAAAAACAAGGGTATAAAATTTCTTTTAAAAATATTGACGAATCTTATATCAATAAACAGGTCGAAGAAGGAAAGCTATATCTTTTCCAGATATACAATAAAGATTTTTCGCCCTTTAGTAAAGGTACACCCAACATGCATACCTTATACTGGAAAATGTTATTTGATGAAAACAACTTAAAGAACGTTGTTTATAAACTTAATGGAGAAGCGGAAGTGTTTTATCGTAAATCTTCTATAAAAGAAAAGAATATGATTGTGCACAAGGCTAATGAACCTTTGCAATCTAAAAATGAATTGAATCTTAAAAAGGAGAGCAGTTTTACTTATGATATAATAAAAGACAAACGATTTACATTAGATAAGTTTCAGTTTCATGTACCCATTACCATGAATTTTAAAGCTACTGGAACAGATAATATCAATCCAAGTGTAAACCAGTTTTTGCAAAATAATAAAGATGTAAATATTATAGGGTTGGATAGGGGAGAAAGACATCTGATTTATTATACGCTTGTAAATCAAAAAGGTGAAATTCTGGAGCAGGGCTCATTGAATGAAATATCAAACGAAAAACAAAAAGTTAACTATAAAGACCTACTAGTAAAAAAAGAAGGGGATAGAACCCAGGCACGTAAAGATTGGAATACTATAGAAAATATTAAGGAAATAAAAGAGGGATACCTTAGTCAGGTGGTACACAAAATTGCTACACTCATGGTAGAAAGGAATGCCATAGTAGTAATGGAAGATCTGAATATGGGATTTATGAGAGGGCGACAAAAAGTAGAAAGACAGGTTTATCAAAAACTTGAAAAGATGCTGATTGATAAATTGAATTATCTGGTATTTAAAACAAACGCACCTGATGAAAATGGTGGTTTACTCAAAGCTTTACAACTAACTAGTAAATTTGATAGTTTTAAAAGTATGGGTAAACAAAGTGGCTTCCTCTTTTATGTACCAGCATGGAATACCAGTAAAATAGATCCTACAACTGGTTTTGTTGATTTCTTAAAGCCTAAATATGAGAGTATTGATAAAGCTAAAACGTTTTTTAGCAGTTTTAAATCAATAAGATTTAATGCAGCAAATAATTATTTTGAATTTGAGTTTGATTATAATGACTTTAATGGAAAAGCAGAGGAAACACAAACAAAATGGACTGTTTGTACTGCAGGTACAGAGCGATATAGTTGGAATAAGAAGCTAAATATGGGCAAAGGTGGCATTGAAAAAATAGATATTACTCAAACCCTTCAATTGCTTTTGGATGAGTCTATGATTCCTTATGCATCTGGTAATAATCTTATACAAGATATAAATGAACAGACTAATGCAGATTTTTTCAAGAAACTTATAAAACTCTTATCAATTACCTTAAGTTTAAGGCATAGTAATGGGTTAAGCGGCGAAGCTGAAAAAGATTTTATATTATCTCCTGTAAAAAATGACCAGGGACAATTCTTTAACTCTAATGATTCTGATCGTAAATTACCCAAAGATGCAGATGCAAATGGTGCGTTTCACATTGCTTTAAAAGGTTTGTGGGTATTGCGTCAAATTAATGAAGCAGAAGATTTGAAAAAAATTAAATTGGCTATAACAAATAAAGAGTGGCTGCAGTTTGTACAAAACAAGCTTTATAAAGTATAATGGAAAGCTATATCACACTTTCTTACTTAAATGATTTTATCTTTTGCCCACGCAGTATTTATTTTCATCAGTTGTATGCAGGGTATAATGAACAATTTTATAAACAAAAACCTCAGGTAGCAGGAACAGAGGCTCATAGCTCAATTGATAATAAAACATATAGTACCAGAGCAGATGTTTTAATGGGTATTGAAGTTTTTTCGGATAAATATAACATAGCAGGTAAAATTGATGTGTTTGATATTAGATCTGGCAGACTGACAGAAAGGAAGAAGGAAATCAAAATAATTTACGATGGTTATATCTTCCAGGTATATGCACAATATTTTGCTTTAATGGATATGGGGTATTCGGTAAAAGAGATTGTTATACATGATATATCCCACAACAAAAATTATCCTATAAAAATTCCATCAGAGGATGAAGAAATGTTTCTAAAATTTGAAAAATTAGTAGATGAGATAAATAAGTATAGTTTAAGCACAAGTAAATTTATTCCCGTAGTTGAAAAATGTATAAAATGTATCTACTCAAATCTTTGTGATAAATCTTTATGTTAAGTTATCCCGATTTTAAAGAAAAGCAGGTTGTTATTTGTTTTGCCTCTAACAAACAAAAAATATCATTCTTAAATGATAACTTGATTATTAAAGATGAAGACGATAAAATAATACTTCAGAACAGTTGCTACAAAACATTTTCATTGTGGATTATTGGCTCCGTAACATTAACTTCTGGAATTTTGGAAAGGAGTAAAAAATTTGCATTCCCTGTTTCATTATTCAGTTATAATTTTCGATGCTACGGAACATGGTCCTCATCCACTGAAGGAAATTATCTGCTAAGGCAGAAGCAATATGATAATAAATCTGGGAGTATTGCCAGGTTAATAATTAGTAATAAAATTGGTAATCAACTTGGGTTGATAAAAAGCGTAAGAAGTAAAAATCCTGTACAGGCAAGGGCAATTGAACTTTTAAGTAATTACCAACATCAGATTAGTGGCGCAAATTCAGTACAAGAAATAATGGGTATTGAGGGGATAGCAAGCCGAGTATATTTTGAATCATGGTTTTATGATTTGGATTGGAAGGGGCGTAAGCCAAGAGCAAAAAGAGATATGCTTAATACACTTATGGATATAGGGTACACCTTCTTATTTAATATTATTGAAGCGATGCTTAATCTATATGGTTTTGATTTATATAAGGGCGAATTACATCAATGTTTTTATCAAAGAAAATCATTGGTTTGTGATTTGGTAGAACCATTTAGATGTATTGTAGATAAGCAATTAAAAAAAGCATTTCATTTGAATCAAATAAGGGCAGAGGATTTTAAAGAAATAAAAGGTCAATTTGTTTTGTCTTATGATAAATCAAAAGGATATACCAAATGGCTTCTCACTGCATTATTGGAAAAGAAAGAGTCCATGTTTTATTATACACAGGAGTATTATAGATGGTTTATGAAAAATAAGCCTGAAGACCAATTTCCATATTTTAATATATCAGACCATGAGTAACCGTTTAATAATTACGTATGATATCAGTAATGATAAATTGAGGACCACTTTTTCTAAATATTTGAGTAAATTCGGTTATCGTCTTCAATTTTCTGTTTTTGAGATAAAAAATAGTGAAAGAATACTGGATAATATAAAAACAAAAATTACAGCTTATTTTGAAAATAAATTTGAACAGTCAGATAGTGTTATCATTTTTCATTTAAGTATTCAGTGTGAAAAAATATGTTTTGGATATGCAAAAAATGAAGAAACTGATCTTGTAATCATTTGATATTGTAAACCCTAGTCTTTATATAATAAAGAATAGCTTTTTCTAAATTTATATGCTATTTCGACTCATTATTCATTTACTTTGTATTCAAAACCTTAATTCCTATGTCTTTTTGACAGCATAAGGGGTTTAGGGTTATTTAAAAATTTCTACTATTGTAGATTTATACTCTCTTTTTTTAAGTAGTATATGGTTTAGGGTTATTTAAAAATTTCTACTATTGTAGATACACACAATACCCACAGGCAGCACAAGCAGGTTTAGGGTTATTTAAAAATTTCTACTATTGTAGATGGCAATGCAAAGGATGGGTTTGTTGGCAGGTTTAGGGTTATTTAAAAATTTCTACTATTGTAGATTTCTGTCCGTTGCTTAGTGTCCTTTGTACGGTTTAGGGTTATTTAAAAATTTCTACTATTGTAGATCAATTCGTGTGCATCATTTTTCCATAGGGTTTAGGGTTATTTAAAAATTTCTACTATTGTAGATTTGATACAGATACGCCAAGCACCGGCATGGTTTAGGGTTATTTAAAAATTTCTACTATTGTAGATCGAGGTTGTTAACTTCAGTATCAATAGTTTAGGGTTATTTAAAAATTTCTACTATTGTAGATAGGAATATACTTATGAATTAACTGATAAGGTTTAGGGTTATTTAAAAATTTCTACTATTGTAGATAGGGATTAAAATTAAAGGCATATCTGGTTTAGGGTTATTTAAAAATTTCTACTATTGTAGATTGGAAACAATACTGTTGCATGAAAGCGGGTTTAGGGTTATTTAAAAATTTCTACTATTGTAGATGATAGTTACGATTGCAGCCAATATGTAGGTTTAGGGTTATTTAAAAATTTCTACTATTGTAGATTCCTCGCTGCGCTTTCCTGCATCATTTTGGTTTAGGGTTATTTAAAAATTTCTACTATTGTAGATGGTGCAACTGATGGTTCCATTTCTTTTGGTTTAGGGTTATTTAAAAATTTCTACTATTGTAGATTCCTCTGCGTGAGGAAAACACCCCCTCAAATCGGTTAAAATCGTTTTTTAAATATTTAACTTCCTTCCAATTGTCAGGAAGTTCCAGTTTTGTTCAATGCAAAGTAGAGGTTGTCAAGTGAATCAAACAAAGAAAAATTCACATACAAGATAAAGATTCGCAAGTATCAAATAACTATCTAAAAGCATTAAAAAATAAATACTCAAATTTCAATACCATGCCATTTGGTGCTGTTCGTTCCATGGTAGAATATATTTGGTGCCGGTAGCCAATATCAATCCTCGCCTGGCTGTTAATTATAAGTTGTACTGAAGGACCAATATCTAAATACGATTTTTTATTTTCGTTCAAACGCTGGCCAAGTAATTCAAGCATCAGATTAACATTAATTTGCTTATAGCTTGTATAAACTTTAGGTAGCATTAGTTTACCTACAGACAAAGTATAATTCATTGCATTATTACTCTCGGTTATTGGAAAATTATAGTCCGGTTTATTATCTAGCGCCCTTTCATAACTAATCGTACTACTGATAGCAACCTTGTGCAATAATTTTGTAGCAATAAACCCAGCATCGTACCCTGTGTTATGCCCCATTGTTTCAAGTTCCTGTTGGTGTATATCAGCCTTGTTAAGACTATATCGTCCATACAAGGCCATTCTGAAATGACTTTTTATAGCATCTTCACTAAAGAAACGATATTTCGCATATAAACTACCCCCTTCAGCTTCAAAACCACCTTCTTGTCTGTTACTTATAAACCCCTGCACATGTACCATCCATTTTTTATTTATGCCCCACATTAGTTCTGGCATATTATGGTAATTCAGTTTACCATCTTTCTCCAAAAAGAACCCATTCATATCTCTAAAAGCCAATGACTTTGCAGGCATATTACTTGCAGGTTCAGTGAATACGAATAGCTCTTGAGAAAATGCAGTCGAATTAATAAAAAGGAAAACGATAAGGAATATTTTATTCATATTATAATACCTTAATGTGAAATAGGTTTTTACTGATGGTAGCGTAGGATGGATATTGCTTTACCATCTTCGAAATTTGTTTGTACTCTTTTTCAACGATATACCCCTTATCAAGAATTTTTGCTTTTACTTCCCCATTTAAAGTACCAGATTTAGTATCCATAAATGTATACGTGTTATTATCTAGAGTAAATGACCTGTTATTTTCTACCTGCTGTTTGTTAAAATTGAACACAACTAGCAATTCACCAACAGAAAAACCTGCATCTTCTACTTTCTTTTTAATGTCACCAATATTCACTGAACTACCCTTTTTAAAATAAAGTAGGAAGGCTGTATTGTTTAAATCAGGCTCTACTTTTTCTATTTCTGCTATAGATATTAACTGCTTATAGGTAGCTTTTGAACACATGGAGCAGGTAAGACCTGTGGCTGTTAATTTTGCCTTACTAATTTGGGCATGTACTACTACTGAAAAAAATAGTATAACTGTAGGTATTAATATTTTTTTCATTTTTCTTTATTTTATTTTTATCCTTATCTATTAATACATAAATTTAGGCATTTTATACTACTTATATAATGTATTTTATCCTCTATTTCAGTTTCCCAATTTTAACGTATTTTTAGGTTCAAAATAGTTGTGATAGATTTTAATAATTGGAGATGAAAATGTCAATTTTATAACTATACAAATTGGAATTTATTAATAGATATTCGTTTAATTTTTAAAAAATAAAGTTTATGAAAAAATTATTATTTAGTTTAATTACATTGTTATTATTTACTGCAGCAAATGCACAGGACAGTACAAGTAAAAAATTAGTCTTTAATCCTAAAAATCCTGTGTATGAATTAGCGGCTACCTGTGGTACCTGCATGTTTAAAATGAAAGGAAATGGTTGTCTTTTAGCTGTTAAATTTAAAGATAAAAACTACTTTGTAGACGGAACTGGAATTGATGATCATGGAGACGCACATGATAAAGAAGGATTTTGCAATGCCACTAAAAAAGTAAAAGTACAAGGATCTGTTATTAAAGACAGATTCGTAGTCAGTTATTTTGAGTTAGTAAAGAAATAAAGAAAATACATGTGTTACAAATCCTAATTTGTTTTACTTTGGAGATAATTATAAAGAGAATATTTACAAAGACATTAAAAAATAATTAATTTCTACATAAAAGTAATAACTTGCTATCGTTATATTTAAAATAAAATGTCAATTATGAAAAATATCTTATCTATTCTTATAATTTCTATAACCCTTTTGTCTTGTGAAGAGAAAAAAGAAGCTAAAAGAATTCCTTTAACCTCCTCTTCTAAAGAAGCAGTCGAAAACTTTAATCAAGGAGAATTTCGTCAAGAGCAATTAGAAGACAATGAAGCAAATGCGCATTATAAAAAGGCATTTGAACTAGATTCAAACTTTGCTTTGGCTAAAATAAACTACAATAATCAAACTGATCCTGCAGATAACAAAAAAAGGCTAGTTGATGCTTATAACAATAGAGCTAAATTATCTGAAATAGAGTCTGTAATTGTGTCAATAAAGTATGAAACAACCATTAACAATGATTATGCTAAATCTGACTTAATGATGGATACTTTAATTGAGAAATACCCTGATTATTATCAGCTTTATGTTTATTCTGCATATATAAAAAACAAATTAAACAACACGGATGGCTGTATGAATAGGTTTAAGGAGGCATTAAAGGTAAATCCTGAATGTTATGCTGCTGCATTGTCATTGCCAGATTTGCATTCTACAAATGGTACCCCTGGTGCAAATTATTTTAATATGCTGCCATTAGAAAAAAGAAATTTAGACGAAGCAGAAAAATATTTTAAACTAGCTGCTAAAATTCGGCCTAAAGCTCCTGCTACATCTCGTATGTATGGTAATTTATATCGTACAAAAAGAGATTTAGATAAGGCGCTTGAAAAGTATCAAGAATCTATTGAGTTAAATCTTGAAAAAACAGGCTTATTAGAATTTAGTTATATGATGTTAGGCCACGTTTATTTAAACAAAGGTGAATACGATAAAGCAAGGGAATATTATAAAAAATCCGAAGATTTTAGAATTGAGATGCATAATAAATATGGCGGAAATAATACAGTATCTGATAGGATGGCGCTTACCTATTTATATGAAAAAAAGTATGATGAAGTAATTCTTGAAGCAAATCAATTATTATTAAAAATTGATAGTTTACAAACTCCAGAGCGAAATAAAATTACAAACCGGTTCTGGATAGAAAGTTTAAAGTTTGCAACTTATGGTCATAGTTTAAAAGAAGACGAAGCGCAAGCTTCTATCAATAAATTAATTAATCATAGGGTAGCATATAAAAATGATCAAATTAAATTTGCAACTAATCAAAATGAAATTAATAGGATTAAAAATTCTATAAAAAGCGACTCTCTATATTTTGATATATGGTTTAATGTTCTTTTTGCCCACTATGAAGAAGCAGAGAAAAAAATAAAAGATTTTGAAATAGTATCAGCTGAACTGTTGAAAACTGATCCAAAAGCTATGAACCACTATTATGACCAATTAGGCTACCTGAATTTAATGGAAGGGAAAGTAAAAGAGGCTGTTGAAAATTTTAATCAAGTGATTGGTTTAGATGATGATGTTTACTATTATTATTTTTACGCATTGGCTTTAAAAGCGCAGGGGAATAAAGCAGAAAGTGATCAAATATTTACAAAAATATCTAATAATAGCTTTGTTCAATGGCAGGCAGGGATTGTTAAAAACTTAGCAAAAGCACAACTAAATGCAGGTAATTAAAATATACAAAAAGCTTTCAGTTGCAGTTTGTATATTTTTTTCAGTCAGTTTACTAGCTCAAGAAAGGAAAATAGAGATTCCGTTAAGTTCTAATAAAATAGAATCTGTTCATATTGACAATCGAGGTCTTCTATGGATTGGAACAGAAGAAGGATTGAATGTATATAATAGAGAAACTGTTAATTCTTTTTATTCCAATATTGTAGATTCAACTAGTTTACTGAATTCTGAAATTTTCAAAATTCAGTACCTAGCTGGGGATACTGTACTAGCTTTTTCTAAAAACGGGTTAAATATTTTTAATCCTTACGGATTTAATTTTTCTAGAATTATTACAAAAAGCGCTCCAGTTTCATTAATTAAAGATCTTTCAAATAATGACTACTGGGTTACTACCCAAAACAATGGGATACTTCATTTTAGTCACTCCCTTAAATCTCTAAAACCGCTTGAGTATGATCCACTAAATCCCTTATCTATTTCTAGTGCTAAATTCAATAGTAACCAAAGAGATATTGTTAATACAAGTAGTATCCAATTTATTTTAATTGGAACTATTAATGGGTTTAATCTTTTTGATCGGGCTCAAAAAACTGTAAGAAGGTTTTTTAAAAAAACCGGTAGTTACTTATTGTCTAATGAAATAAATGATATTGAGTCCTTAAATGCCACTAATTTATTTTTAGTAGCTACTTCAAGTGGTTTAAATATTTTCGATACTAAGAATAGTCAATTTACCAAAGACATACTTTTTCAAAATCAAAAAGTAGTTGATGTTACAAAGGTTGACAACCAAACCTTTTTACTATTAACAGAAACCTCTTTGTGTAAATTAAGTCTTTTGCCAAATGGCGGTTTTGGTGCAATACAAGTTCTTAATTCAAATAAATCATTTGCCGATGCACGTTTTTGCTTTGGTAAAAAAGAAATTTTTATTTGGTCTCCAAATCAGTCTTCATTTATTCAATACAATAAAAATATTGGCACAATAAACGAACTAAGCATTAAAAATAATATCACTGCTTTTGCCATTGACGAAAAATCAGATGATTTAGTTATTGGAACTCTAAATGGCGTATTTGCTATTAGTAATTTTAAACAATTTATTAATGAAGCTCCAAGCAATATTGTTAGTAGCCAAGTTTTATATTATAAAGCACTAGACGAATCAAATAGCATCATTATTTCAGGATCCGAAATAAGCTTTGTTAAAAACAATACACAGGTAACTAAAAAAATAAATCTCCCATTTTTAGTTGGCAAGAATAGTTCAAACAAAATCTCATTCGAAATCAATGGCAGTAAATTATACATTGCTACGAGTGAACTATATGAAATTGATTTATCAAACGGAACCATAACGCAAATTCCACTATTAACTAAAACTGCCACTATTAGCATTAGCTCGGTTTCTAATTTAAAAATAATTGGCAGCGACTTGTATGTTTCTTTACCAGAAGGAATTACAGTTGTAAATACTAATACCAAATCAGTTACGCGTTTCCAATACGACCCTTTAATTAATAAAAATATTCCAAAAGGATTTGAAGATATAGAACAGATTAATGATCAGTTATGGGTTAGTAATTCCGAAACAGGACTTTATTTGTTTAATAAAAACCTTAATTCGTTTTTGCGCAGATTCGATTTTGTACTAAATGATTTTACAACATTAGCAAGCGGATCTCCTACAAGATTGTTTTATATTCAAGGAACTGATTACTTATTAATCGCTTCTAAAGGAGATGGCTTATTTCGATATAATTTAAAGACAAAACTCTTTAACAATTATTCTAGTAAGGATGGTCTTTTGTCTAATAATGTTATTGATTTAATGCAGTCTAATAACAATATTTGGGTTGTTACCACTAATGGAATTAACTATTTTGATAATCCAGAAAAAATTGTTTTTAAAAATATAGATTCAGAAGATGGCTTAAGTATAGTTAGTTATTTAAACGAAGGGTTACACCACCAAGATTCTTCTATTATAATTACAGGCACTCAAAAAATACAATTATTTAAATTCAACGACATTTATTTAGATAATAGGCCATTTAGAGTTGAAATACTCAATGCAAATTCTATTAATAAAAATAATGAGTACCAGAATATAGGCTTTAGTGATTTTACAATCAATATGAACAGCGATGCTGTTTCACTTGCGCTTAACTTGTTTACTTCTACTTCTTATAAAACAAAAAAGGTTAAATTCTTTTACAAAATTGCAGGTGTAACTAGTGGGTTTATTTCTAACGAAGAAGACAATAAAATTCTACTACAATCGCTAAGATATTATCGTGTAAACGAAGTAGAAATTTATGCCATTAATAGTAGCGGTAAAAAAAGCGAAAACATTTTAAAATTAAATATTTACAGAGCCGCACCTTGGTGGGGAAGAATTGAGTCTTTTATTATTTATGTTCTATTATTGGTAAGTCTAATATTTTTTGTTTTCAAAATAAGAGAAAAACAAAACAATGAAAGACAAGAAGGAAAACGAAAAGCCAAAGAAATTGAAGAAGCGAAAAACCTTCAAATGAGTTTGTTACCTAAAAAAACACCAGTTGTTGAAGGATTAGAAATTACTACGTATTTAAAGTGCGCCTCCGAAGTTGGGGGTGATTATTTCGATTTCTTACAAAGCGATACAGGAACATTGTATTCCATTTGTGGTGATGCTACAGGGCATGGTGTAACGTCTGGAATTATGGTGGCGGTTACTAAGGCTGCATTAAATGGAATTGATTTAGAAGATCCTTCAGTCATGCTGCAAAAATTAAATAAAATTGTTAGACGTATTAATTTTGGTACACTAAGAATGAGTTTAAGTATTGCAGCAGTTACCAAAGATTCTATCACTATTAGTTCAGCTGCAATGCCCCCTGCTTATTTATATAATGCTATAGATAATAAATTAGAAGAACTGCTCATTTCCAATCTTCCTTTGGGTGGAATGGACAAAGAACAATTTACTTCTGTAACCCGACAATTTAATAAGGGGGATATTTGTGTAATGTTATCTGACGGACTACCTGAGTTACCGAATATTAAAAACGAATTACTTGATTATCCCAATGTTTTTAAATGTATAAATGAGAATGCAATGAAGTCTGCAGAAGAAATAAAAGATGCTTTAGTTACTTTGTCAAATGATTGGTCAGGTGGATTAATGAATCCAGATGATATTACATTAGTAGTAATAAAGCATAAGTAAAAAATAAGTGAATAAATTTTAAAAAAAAATAGTATGAAAAAACCAACAGTAGAACTTAAGTTGCCAATCCTCCCAAATATGGAGTTGATTGCAACACAAACTGCCGAAGTAATTGCCAGACACATGAACCTAACAGAAGAACAATCTGGCGAAATTAGCATGGCCTTAATTGAAGCTTGTATTAATGCTTTTGAACATTCAAAAACGGATGCCAATGTATTTATCCATTTTTTAATCGAAGAAGATTCTTTGGTAATGAAAGTGATTGATCAAGGTGTTGGTTTTGATAAAACAAAAGTAGAAATCCCTAAAATTGAAAATAAAATTGGAAAAGATGAACGCAAGAGAGGATGGGGATTGCAATTGATTCAAGAATTAATGGATTCGGTCGAATTCGAATCTAATAGCGGTGGAACAACAGTAACAATGAAAAAAAATATTAAACAATAAAAAAAATGAACACATTTATTAAAAGCGTAAAAGAAGAAAATCAAATAATAATCATTGAAACAAATGGCTATTTAAACAATGAAGGAGGGGAGGCGATATCTGCAATTTGTTATGAAAAGATAAAAATCGGCCACCATAAATTTTTAATTAACATGGCAGGCACCAAAGTGGTTAACAGTATTGGTGTGTCGATTTTAATTGAGATCATTGAAAAATTGCAAGAAGTAGATGGGAGAATTGGGTACTATAACTTAGCGCCAATTGTTGTAAAAACATTCAATATTATGGGCCTTACTAAATATTCTACTGTATTTACTACGGAAGAAGAAGCAGTGGGTACGTTATAATGAGTAAGCAATTTAATATAAACGAGTTACAGCTTAAGTATCTTGAATTAGAGACATTGTTAGATATAACTAATGAGTTAAATTCTTTTGAAAATGTTTCTATCTTATTACAAGAAATACTTGTTAAATCTTGTGCAGTTTTAAATGCTTCTTCAGGTTTGATTTTAATGCAGAATAATAATTCTGATTTATTTCAAATCGAAGCGGAGTTTAATATTAATGTAGAAGCTTTAAAGGGTACTATATTTAATAAGAAGATAGGATTCTTTAATGAAGTGAATCAAAATCACAAACCGATTTATGTTCAAATTGTAGATGATCCCTTTTTAGCAAGAACCAATTGCACGCATGGGTTAATTGCACCTTTACTTGATAAAAAAAATTTACTAGGGGTTATTGTCTTATTTGACAAGGAATCAAGGTTTGGCATATCGACATTTGATGAATCAGATGCCAATATGCTTTTTGCTATTGCTTCTCAATCCGGGGTAGCTTATAACAATATTAAATTAATAGAAAATATCAAGGAGGCTAAAACCTTTAATGATAATATTATGCAATCTATTGTTACAGGGGTATTCACAACGAATTTGATGGGTGAAATTAATCACGTTAATCGTGCAGCAGCAGCTATTATTAATTTAGAAAGAGAAATGGTAATAGGAAATCATTATGAATATGTATTTGAGTCAAATGAAATCATTAATCAATTAATTTCAAAATGTGAAGTTGAGCTAGAAACTGTTTCAGAAACACAGATACAAATTGATTGCAATGGAAAATCGACATCTGTAAATATTTCAGTGTCACCTTTGTTGAATGATTTAAATGAACCCATTGGTTCGGTGGTAGCATTGGAAGATTTATCCAATTTGAATAAATTAAAATCTACTTTTAAAAAATATGTTTCCAAACAAATTGTTGATCAATTATTGGAAAACGAAGATCTCTTAAATTTAGGTGGGCAAGAACAAGAAGCCACCATTTTATTTTCAGATATAAGAGGTTTTACTTCAATGTCTGAAACCATGACGCCTAAGGAAGTGGTAGAAACCTTAAATGAATATTTTAATCTAATGATTGAAATAATATTTAAGTACAATGGCACACTCGATAAAATTATTGGGGATGCTTTAATGGTAATTTATGGTGCCCCCAATTCAACAGGAAAGGATACTGAAAATGCAGTGCTTACTGCTATTGAAATGCAGGAAAAATTAATTGAATTTAATCAACTTCGAATTATTCATTCCAAACCGCCCATTACTATTGGTATTGGTATTAATAGTGGAAAAGTCATAAGTGGCAATATTGGATCTAGACAACAAATGAACTTTACAGTTATTGGAGATTCTGTGAACCTAGCATCTCGTTTGTGTTCTGTTGCGGCTTCTAATGAAATTATTGTTTCTGATGTTGTATGGAAACAAGTAAAAGCAAACAAATTGCTTAAAGGAAAAAAATTAACTCCTGTAAAAGTTAAAGGTAAAATAAAGCCTATTGAAATTAAAGAGATATTATACCATAGACCTCCATTTGATTATGAACAAGCTTTTTTAAAAATAGAAATTTTTTTGATAACTCATTTACCTATTAATTATACTTATCACACAATTGATCATATAAGAGATGTGGTGGAGCAATCTGAAAAAATAGCTATTAAGGAAAATATGAGTCTTGCGGAAATTAAGGATATAAAACTAGCAGCTTGGTTGCATGATGTAGGTTATATATGGTCTCCTATGAGACATGAAGCTAGAGGTGCTGAATACGCAACCGCTATTTTAACAGCGCTCAATTTACCAAAAGCAAAAATTAATACAATAACAGGAATGATTATGGCCACTAACATACCACAATCTCCTAAAAATTTATATGAACAAATCATTTGCGATGCAGATTTAGATTATTTAGGCAGAGAAGATTATGAAAAAAATAGCAATAATTTGTTACAAGAAATACAGTTAAATAAAAAAATTACAGATTTGGAATGGCTTACCATTCAAAATAAATTTTTAATGGCACATCACTATTTTACCCAGTATTCACAAAAAAGCAGAAAAGAGAAAAAACATGTAAGACTAAAACTAATACAAAAACAAATAAAAGCTATAAAAAATGGCACAAGCTAGACATAGTGTACACAAAACAAATTTTCAGTTGGATCGCATTTCATTTTTTACTGATGGTGTTTTTGCGATTGCAATCACATTATTGGTTATTGAATTTAAAGTCCCTGTAATTGAACACCCTACAGATCATTTACTTTGGGATGCACTCAAGGAAATGGCATGGAAATTACTAGGATTTATAATTAGCTTTTGCATTGTTGGTTATTATTGGTCCGTACATCATCGAATTTTCGGCTATGTTAAAAAGTACACTTCAAGGTTAGTATGGTTGAATTTATTGTTTTTATTTTCAGTGGTATTATTACCATTTACTTCCGGATTACTAGGCGAGTATGCTTCTGAAACCGAATTACGTTTACCTTATGCAATATATGTAATCAATATATGTCTAACTGCTTTTATGAATGCACTCTTGTGGCTTTACCTAAGCAATCATAATTTAGATTTATTAACACATAAAATTTCAAAAAATAGAATTTTACTAGGATTATATTTTACGTTAGTTGTACCCATTATATTTCTTATTTCATTGGGATTGATTTTTTTTTATCCTACTCTAGGGAGATTAGTTCCTTTATTTATACCCCTTATTTTAAAATATGGAATGAATGGATTAAGCTCCCGAGCTAATATTAATGAGATACTACCAAACGAATCCCCATTAAATAATTTGGACAGCTCAAGCGAATAGAGCCGCTAGAATCCGTGGAGATTTAAACCACGTAAAACCTTAATCAATTCCTCTACCGCAATTCTTCAAACTCAATATAATCCTCCTTGCTTGGCTTATGGGGTATATCTTTCGAATTTTTTTCTTCCCCACCCCCTGGCTGCTTTTTCAAGTGCTCATTCATCACATTTTGCATTTCCCCCATTTTTTGACTAACCTGTTTGCTGGTTTTATACAAAGGAATGATAAAATCAAAAATCACCTTATATATTAAATACAGTACAAATAACTCAAATATGCCTTTAATTAAACCCATTTTGCAAAGGTAATTAATCAACCAACCCAAATCATGTTAAAATTTGCCCATATCATAAAATCATAGATAAATTCTTTACATTTTGGCAATTACAGGTCCTTTCTATATATTTGCAGTAGACAAAGAAGCAATAGAAGGGAACGGAGGCGTTCCCTTCTTCTTTTATCATGACTCAGGATACACAAATACAGGCAGTAGAAAACTTGATTGGGCCGTTACTAAAGGACGATATTTTTTTGGTGTACATTAAAATAAAACCTACCAACAATTTTAAAATATATTTAGATGCTGATGGTGGACTAGGTATAGAAAAATGTATAAAAATAAACCGGGCATTGTATAAAATTATGGAAGAAATGGGGATGTACCCAGATGGCGATTTTTCGCTAGAAGTTAGCAGCCCTGGTTTAGACGAACCCTTAAAACTTTTACGTCAGTATATAAAAAATATTGGTAGAGAAGTAGAAGTAATTACCAATGATGAGGTGAAAAAAGAAGGACGACTAACAGCGGTAACCGAAGAAAAAATTAATATAGAATATACCGAAGGAAAAGGTAAAAAAGCATTGCTAATAAAAGACGAAATTTACTTTACTAATATTAAACAAACCAAGATTCAAATAAAAATTTAATTATTAAATAAACCCCCAAAACCGGCGGGAAAACATTTCGATAATTTATCGAGAAATGCCGGAGCGGAATATGGCAAGTATTAATTTAATCGATTCCTTTCAGGAATTTAAAGATGCAGAAAACATCGATCGGCCCACGCTGATGAAGGTAATGGAAGACGTGTTTAAAACACTTATCCGTAAAAAATACGGTAGCGACGAATGTTTTGACGTAATTGTTAATGATCAAAAAGGCGATTTAGAAATTTTTCGCCGTCGTACGATTGTGGATGACGATGATTTGTATAATACCCTTACCGAAATAGAGTACAAGGATGCTATTAAAATTGAACCCGATTATCAGGTTGGAGAAGAGCTGTACGAAGAAGTAGATATTCAAAAAGAATTTGGTCGTCGGGCTATTTTAGCCGGCAAACAAACATTAGCAGCACGTATCAACGATTTAAAGAAAAACATCTTGATAAAAAAATATGAAGATCGTGTAGGTGAAATTGTGAGCGGCGAAGTTTATCAGGTATGGAAAAAAGAAGTGCTATTATTAGATGAGGAAGGCAATGAAATTTTACTACCCAAATCAGAACAAATACCAAGCGATTACTTTAAGAAAGGCGAAAGCGTAAGAGGGGTTGTAAAAAAAGTAGAGCTAAAAAATAGCCAAGCAGTAATTATATTATCTCGAACAAGCCCTGCATTTTTAGAAAAATTATTAGAGATTGAAGTGCCAGAAATTTTTGACGGATTAATTGTAGTAAAGAAAATTGTACGCGACCCAGGCGAAAGAGCAAAAGTTGCTGTAGAAAGTTACGATGATAGAATTGATCCTGTTGGCGCCTGCGTAGGTATGAAAGGAAGTAGAATTCATGGTATTGTGCGCGAATTAAAGAATGAAAATATTGATGTAATAAACTGGACTAGTAATACCCAATTATTAATTCAACGTTCACTAACACCGGCCAAAATTACCAGCATGGAACTGGATAATGAAAAAATGCACGCAAGCGTATATTTAAAACCCGACCAAATATCACTAGCCATTGGACGTAGGGGTGTTAATATTAAACTTGCTTGCGAACTTACCGGATATGAAATTGATGTGTTCCGTGATAGCGAAGGCGAAGTAGATGAATTTGATATTGACTTAGATGAATTTACAGATGAAATTGAACCATGGATAATTGATGAACTTAAAAGAGTGGGTTGCGATACCGGCCGCTCCGTACTAGAACTAAGTGCAGAGGAACTAGAACGCAGAACAGATTTAGAAAAAGAAACCATTGCAGAATTAAGAAGAATACTGAAGGAAGAATTTGAAAAAGAATAAAAAATATTTTATATTAAGTAAAAGATTCATTCAGAAAACTAAAAGAAAAATTAGTCCGAGTTTTTACATCGGACAAACAAAAAAAGAATGTCAGAACTAACAACACCAAGGTTAATGGCAGCCGCCAAAGAGTTTAACATAGGTAAAGATACCTTGGTAGACTTTCTTATAGCCAAAGGATTTGGAGACGAAGATCTGAAACCTACGTCCAAACTAACGGAACCCATGTACCGTGTTTTGCAAACAGAGTTTCAGCAGGATAAGGCGGCGCACGAAAAAGCGATGCAAATTGACCTCCCCAAAGGAGCTAATGCCGCTGATTTTAAAAAGAAAAAAGACGAACAGGATCTCTCTTTTTCAAAGAAAGAAACAAAAGCAAAACCAGCAGAAGAAGTAAAATCGGTAACAGCTGCTGTGGTAGAACCAATAATATCAGAACCTACAAAACCTGCCGAAAAAATAATTGTAGAAGTTAAAGTGCCAGAATCACCTAGTGTACCATTAACAAAAGTAAAATCGCCTGCACTAGAAACACTAAAAGTGCTGGATAAAATAGATTTAGATAAAATAGAATCTTCTACTAGGCCCAAAAAATCAACAAAAAAAGAACCTGCAAAAGAAGAAGAGAAGAAAAAAGAAGAAACACCAACAATAGCTCCTAAAAAAGGTAAAAAAACCGAGCCTACAGCAGAAGTTAAATCAGCAGAAAAACAAATTGAAATAATATCAGAACAAATAACAGAAACAGCCGCTCCCGTTATTGAAAATATAGAAATAAAAAAATTATCAGGGCCTAAAATAATGGGTAAAATTGAATTACCTGTTGATAATGATACCCGACCAAAAAAAGGAAATGACGAAAAGCGTAAGCGTAAACGTATTCCCATGGATAAAAAACCTGGCGCGCAGCAATCACCAGGAATAGGGCAAGGACTGGGACAATCAACTCAAAATCGCCGTCCAGGTGGAAGCACTACCGGAACAGGCGCCTCAAACAGAACAGGAGGTGGCCAAAGAGGCAGCTCCACAGGTGGTGGCAAATTTAATCGGGGAGCAACGGGTGCAACACCAGGAAGAAGAGAAGATAAAGTAATTGACGCAAAAGAAATTCAAGATAAACTTAAAGAAACACAAGCTAAACTAGCTGGTGCTGGCGGACGAGGGAAAAGCTTAAAAGCAAAATATCGTAAAGCAAAAAGAGATGAACATGCAGAACTAGCAGGCACCGGAGGAGAGGAAAGTAACAAACTTCAGGTAACTGAGTATATATCCGTTAGTGAACTTGCAAGTTTAATGGATGTAAGTTTTGCTGATGTTATAAGCAAGTGTATGAACCTAGGTATTATGGTTTCTATTAACCAACGCTTAGAAGCAGATGTAATTGAATTAGTGGCTAGTGAATTTAATTTTGAAGTGGAATTTATTGGTGTAGAAGATGCCGGAGATTTAAATAATGATGAAGTAGAAGATGCAGAAGCTGATTTAAAATCAAGGGCTCCAATTGTTACCATTATGGGGCACGTAGATCATGGTAAAACATCGCTGCTGGATTATATTCGTAATACCAATGTAATTGCTGGTGAGGCCGGAGGAATTACTCAACATATAGGCGCATATGAAGTAACCTTAGCCGATGGTAGAAATATTACATTTTTAGATACCCCTGGTCACGAAGCTTTTACAGCTATGCGTGCCCGTGGTGCCAAGGTTACAGATATCGCAGTAATAGTTGTAGCTGCCGATGATGCAGTAATGCCACAAACCAAAGAAGCGATATCGCATGCACAAGCGGCTAATGTGCCTATGATATTTGCCATTAATAAAATGGATAAAGATGGCGCCAATCCCGAAAAAATTAAAGAACAACTTTCTGGAATGAATGTTTTGGTAGAAAGCTGGGGCGGAAAATATCAAAGTCAAGAAATAAGTGCTAGAAATGGTCAGAATATTGACCTGTTAATGGAAAAAATATTATTAGAAACCGATATTCTTGAACTAAAGGCAAACCCCGACAGGGAAGCAAATGGTACCGTAATTGAAGCTACCCTAGATAAAGGTCGCGGCTATGTTGCAACTATACTTGTTCAAAACGGCACATTAAAAGTGGGCGACATGATCGTTTCAGGTCAGTATTTTGGCAAGATAAAAGCGATGTACAACGAGCGTAATCAACGTGCCGAAATAGCTCCCCCATCAACTCCTGTATTAATTTTAGGATTAAACGGCGCACCGCAGGCGGGCGAAACTTTTAAAGTGTATGCCAATGAAAGTGATGCTAGATCCAATGCATATAAAAGAGGCCAAATACTGCGGGAACAAGGAATGCGCGCCAGAAAACATATTACACTTGATGAAATTGGTCGTCGTTTAGCATTGGGCAGCTTTAAAGAACTTAATGTAATTATTAAAGGAGATGTGGATGGATCGGTAGAAGCATTAAGTGATTCATTACAAAAATTAAGTACCGAAGAAGTTGTAATTAAAGTAATTCATAAAGCCGTGGGTGCTATTACCGAAAGTGACGTTACCCTAGCCAACGCTTCGGATGCTATTATTATCGGGTTTAATGTAAGGCCAGCTATACAAGCAGCTAAATTAGCCGAGCAAGAAGCTATACAAATAAAACTTTACTCTATTATTTACAATGCTATTGAAGAAATTAAGAACGCCATGGAGGGTATGCTTGAACCAGGTGTTGAAGAAAAAATACTGGCTAATGTAGAGATAAGGGAAGTGTATAAATTTGATAAAGCTAGCGTTGCCGGTTGTTTTGTTTTGGATGGTAAAATGGCAAGAAATAATCGCATTAGATTAATTAGAGATGGTATTGTAATATTTACCGGAGAGCTAGGTAGTTTAAAAAGATTTAAAGACGATGCTAAAGAAGTCACCTCCAGCATGGAATGTGGTCTAACTGTTAGAAATTATAATGATATAAAAGTGGGAGATATTGTGGAAGCTTTTGAAGAAATTGAAGTTAAACGTACATTATAAACTATACCTTCCTTGTTTTTCCAAATCTTTTGTTAAATGAACAATAGTATAAGAAGATTTTTAAAACAGAGGTTTACTTTTGATAGCACTCTGCTAAAAATAAACTCCATACAAACGGATATGATTAAAATTATTTTGATGAAAAATTATATACTTTGTTTTATTATTTCTCTTGGTTTTGTGACTGTATCAATAGCTCAAAATAGTAAAACAAAAATCGTTATTGCCGATAAAATTATTGCCGTTGTGGGGGATAAAATTATTTTAAAAAGTGATATAGATAATAGTATTACTGATATGGATCGCCAAAAAATAGAGATTCCCGCTAACGCTAGATGTATGATGCTAGAACAAGCTATGGGTATTAAGGCCCTGGTATTACAAGCCGAAAAAGATTCACTGCCAGTTACCGACGAAGAGGTAGAAACTATTATTGATAACAGAATTCGTGGCTTTATTAGCCAATTTGGATCTAAAGATGAATTGGAAAAAGTAGCAGGCAAAACTATCTATCAACTTAAAGAAGATTTTAGAGAACCTATACGTGAACAAGAGCTCGCTAAAGCTATGCGAAATAAAGTTGTGGATAATGTGCGCATTACGCCTAAAGAGGTAAACGAATACTTTATTAAAATTCCAACAGATAGCTTATTCCTATACGAAAGTGAAGTAGAAATTAGCCAAATCTTATCCTACCCAAAAGCGCAACGAGATGCAGAGGAATATTGTATACAACAACTAAAAGAATTTAAAGAACAGATTGAATCTGGTAAAAAAGATTTTGCCACCTTGGTTAGCATTTATACACAAGATCCGGGGAGTAAAGAAACTGGTGGACAATATGATGTTAACCGGTATTCAAAAGAAATGGATCCTGTTTGGTTAGGTAAAGTATTTACATTAAAACCCGGTCAGGTTTCTAATCCCTTTAAAACAAAATTTGGGTACCACATTATGCAACTGGTTAGCCGCGCAGGAGACGACGCTTCTGTTAGGCACTTATTAATGGTGCCGCAGGTTACCTCTTTTGAAATAAAAGACGGACTTAATAAATTTGATAGCATTAGAGCAAAATTAATTACAGGTATCATCGATTTTGGCGCAGCCGTTGCTAAGTATAGCGATGATGAAGCTAGCAGGTTTACTGCCGGTCAAATTACTGGCAAAGATGGAAGCACCTATGTTACTATTGATCAGCTTGATAAAGACATTATTTTTATGCTCAAAGATCTTAAAGTAGGTCAATATTCTCAGCCAACCGAATATGTTGATGAAAGAGGACGTAAGGGAGTTCGTATGGTGTATTTAAAAACAAGAACAACACCTCATCGCGAAAATTTAAAAGATGATTACGATCGAATTTCACAAAGAGCCCTGGAATTAAAAAAGAATGAAACGCTAGAACGCTGGTTCAATAAAAAAATAGTTATGTATCATATTTTAATAGATGATGAATTTAAATCCTGTCCCGAAATGGCAAAATGGATCTTAGGTACCTCAGCTACAAAAAATTAATTAATAAAAATACAATACCTTGAAGCGTTCCGAATTATTTACGGAGCGCTTTATTTTTATATTTTTTCAATTACATCTTAGGGTAAAAATAATTATCATTGATAGAAACTAAAAAAATAATTCGAAAAGAAGAGCAGGCTATACTGGTGGGGTTGGTGTATAAAGAGCAAACCGAACCCATGGTAAATGAGTACCTGGATGAGTTAACTTTTTTGGCCGAAACCGCAGGTGCTATAGCTGTAAAAAGGTTTACCCAAAAACTACCCCATCCCGATAGTAAAATTTTTGTAGGTAAAGGAAAATTGCAGGAAATAAAAGAATATATTTTACTTAAGGGAAATATTAGCTTGGTAATATTTGATGATGAACTTACAGGATCACAAATTCAAAATATTGAAAAAGAGCTAAATGTAAAAACGATTGATCGCAGCGATTTAATTTTAGACATTTTTGCTAGTCGTGCTAAAACTGCTCAAGCTAAAACGCAAGTTGAACTGGCGCAATATCAATATATTTTACCAAGATTAAAAGGCATGTGGAAACATTTGGAACGCCAGGGCGGTGGCGTGGGTACTCGCGGACCTGGAGAAACCGAAATTGAAACAGATAGACGTATTGTTAAAGATAAAATAGGATTATTACGTAAACGCTTATCCGAAATTGATAAACAATCTTTTACTCAACGAAAAGATCGCGGCGAATTTATTAGAGTGGCATTGGTAGGTTATACCAATGTGGGTAAATCAACCCTAATGAATATTTTAAGCAAGAGCGAAGTGTTTGCTGAAAATAAATTATTTGCTACATTAGATACCACTACAAGAAAAGTTGTGTTTGAGCAAACTCCTTTTTTACTTAGTGATACGGTAGGGTTTATACGCAAATTGCCCCATCACCTGGTAGAGAGTTTTAAAAGCACCCTTGATGAAGTGCGAGAAGCAGATGTGCTTCTACATATAGTAGATATTTCGCACCCGCAGCACGAAGATCAGTTACTCGTTGTAAATAAAACCCTGGCTACATTAGGGGCAAATGATAAGCCCATGATTACCATTTTTAATAAAATGGATAAATACGAAGAGCAAGCATTTGATCAGTGGCTTGAGCCAGCGGTTAAAATCGATATCCTCAACGAATTAAAACAAAGATGGCAAAATGAAACTAACGGAAGTTGCGTATTTATTTCGGCTACCGAACGTACTAACTTAGATTTATTACGCCAAACTATATTGAATGAAGTGCGAGAAATGTATCGAATTAGATATCCTTACAAAGCAGAATTTTTTTATTAAACAAAATGGCATCAAAAAATAACGCTACCTGGTACAAAATAGCCGAAAATATTGAGGAGATAAATTTTTCGTCAAACGGACTCGCCGAGTTGCAGCTTAATGGCAAAACGCTTTGTATTGGGTTGTTTAATAAACAAATTTTTGCCTGCGCACAAAAATGCCCACACGCTGGCGGCATTATGGCAAATGGCTATATAGATGCCCTGGGTCAACTGGTTTGTCCCTTACATAGATATAAGTTTAATCCTAATACTGGCAAAAACTTAAGCGGCGAGGGATATTATTTAAAAACCTATCTTATAGCAACAAGGGAGGATGGCGTATTTATTCGCTTTACAAATCCATAAATATTAATAAAATATATTATATATATAAAAATATTCAATATTTTTTAAAAAAAATATTGAATATTAACTTTTTATTAATACCTTTCCTAAGAATATTTATAAAATTGTATTCCAAAACTTTCTCAAAACTCAATTTATGAAGAAAATTTACTTATTATTTCTATCGCTTTCATTTTTGGCAGGTCACACAGCATGGAGTCAGGCTTGCTTGCCTATTACCATTACGCCGTCTAGTGCTACTGTCTGTGCGGGTACTGTACAGCAGCTAACTGCAACGCATAGCAATCCGTCTAATGTGCCGGGGAGTAGCGTTAATAGTTCAGGGGCTATTAACCTACCAATTAACGACTTCTCTACCATTTCTAATACTGTTACTGTTGCTGGCATTCCAGCCGGATCTATAGTTTCTAGTGTGGTGGTTAATTTTAATATTACCCATACTTGGGATGCAGATTTAACCATATCATTAAAAGCGCCCAATGGTGACGTTATAAATCTAGTAAATGCTAGAGGAGGAGCGGCTGATAACTTTACCAATACAAATATTAGTTCTGCATCTACGGTATCACTTGCTACAGGAACTGCGCCTTTTACTGGCACGTTTATGGCTGATGCTAATGCGGCACTTCCGCCAACAGGATTTACGCAAACCACTACTACCTTTTCGCCTTTATACACTTTATTAAATGGTGGATGGAGTATAGGTATAAGAGACAACGTGGGGGGCGATGTGGGGACATTGCTAAACTGGTCTGTAACTATTAACTATAATTCAGCAGTTATATTACCAGTATGGGCACCGTTAACTAATTTATATACGGATGCTGCAGGAACAATACCTTACACAGGAACAGCTACAGCTTCGGTTTACGCAAGAGCAACAACCGTTGCGCAAACTTTTTCTGCTACGCTTTCTACTACGGTATGTACACCTTCCCCTACATTTGTAACTATTTTTTCAATTTCAACAACACCAGATCCAGCGCCTATAGTAACTCCTAATCCTGCATCAGTTTGTCTTGGACAAATTCGTTCTTTAGTTGCTTCTGCGGCTGTTGTTTGGGCTCCTGTTACAGAATTATATACAGATGCACTTGCAACAATACCATACTCAGGTACTGCTTTAGTTACTGTATATGCAAAACCTACAGTGTCTAGAACATATACTGCAGTTATTTTAGGTGGTTCATGCCCTTCCTTGCCGGCATTTGTACCAGTAACTTTATCTCCAAACCCTTCTTTAGTTATAGTAGCCGATCCAGGCAGTACAATATGCGAAGGAGACCCTGCGTTGCTAACTGTAGTTACAGGTACATCTACACCAGTAGGCGTTCTTTACACACAGGGTACAGGGGTACCAGCAAATGGTTCACCATCA
>CAMBEI010000009.1 GCA_945865645.1 Chitinophaga pinensis
GGTTATATTTTATTGTTTTAGGTTACTTTGTAAAGTAAAGGAAAATTTGTTATCTGGGCTTTACAAAATATCAAGTGTTAAGTAAAATATTTTTGATAAAGCAATTAGGTAGCGGCAGTTTAACAAGTACAAAAATATTAAAAATAGCTAAAATGAAGGGAAATGTCGAGTTCCCATTTTTTAACATATTAACATTTATGCACGGCAGCAAACTATTTCTTTAAAATAAGCGTTATTATTGTATAAGTTAAATTAGATATAAAATGGATAATAATTTTTCAGCACAGGTTAAAGAGGTCATCTCTTATAGCAGAGAAGAGGCATTAAGATTAGGTAATGATTTTATTGGAACAGAACATTTGGTATTGGGTTTAATCAGAGATGGAGAAAATGCAGCTGTTAAAATATTAAAATCTCTTAATATTGATATCTTCGAACTACGTAAAGAAATAGAAATTGCTGTTAAAGATAAAACGGGGAAAAATATTGCGAATATTAATTCTCTTCCTTTAACCAAACAGGCGGAAAAAGTAATTCGAATTACAGTGTTGGAGGCTAAGGCGCATAAAAGTCCCCAGGTTGAGTGTGAGCATTTAATGCTTTCTATCTTAAAAAATAAAGAAAATATTGCAACTCAAATTTTAAATCAGTTTGATGTAGATTATGATATATTTAAAAATGAATTAAGTTTTGTATCCCGTAATCCACCTACAGCCGAATTTAATGATGAGGGGGAAGAAGATTTTGATGAGGATAGAAAACAATATGGGACCTCTAAATCTCAACGCCCAGGTACAACTAGCCAACCCAAAACAAAAACACCTGTACTCGATAATTTTGGTAGAGATATTACCCGCCTTGCAGAGAATGGTTCTTTAGATCCTATTGTTGGTAGAGAAACAGAAATTGAACGGGTTTCTCAAATTTTATCTCGTCGCAAAAAAAATAATCCCATTTTAATAGGAGAACCAGGCGTTGGTAAAACAGCTATTGTAGAAGGATTGGCTTTGCGAATTGTACAACGAAAAGTGTCTCGAATTTTGTTTGATAAAAGAGTGGTTAGCTTAGATTTAGCTGCATTGGTTGCCGGTACAAAATATCGCGGCCAGTTTGAAGAAAGGATGAAAGCCATCATGACTGAACTAGAAAAAAATAGGGATGTAATTTTATTTATTGATGAAATACATACCATCGTAGGTGCCGGTGGTGCCAGTGGGTCATTAGATGCTTCCAATATTTTTAAGCCTGCATTGGCAAGAGGCGAGCTGCAATGCATAGGCGCATCTACCTTAGATGAGTATCGTATGCATATTGAAAAAGATGGAGGACTCGATCGTCGTTTTCAAAAAGTACTTGTAGAACAACCTTCAGTAGAAGAAACTATTGAAATTTTAAATAATATTAAAAGTAAATACGAAGATTATCATAACGTAACTTATAGCCAAGAAGCTATTGAAGCCTGCGTAAAACTGAGCGATCGTTATATGACCGATCGATTACTGCCCGATAAAGCAATTGATGTACTAGACGAAGTGGGAGCTAGAAAACATATTAAAAATATTAACGTTCCAGAAGAAATTCTTGACCTAGAAAAAAAGATAGAAGATATTAAACTGAAAAAAAATAAAGTAGTAAAAAGTCAACGATTTGAAGAAGCTGCTTCTTTAAGGGATACAGAAAAACGTTTGCAAGAAGATATGGAGATTGCAAAAAATACCTGGGAAGAAGAAAGCAAACAAAAACGTTTTCCTATTGAAGAAGAGGATATTGCCGAAGTGGTTTGTATGATGACGGGTATTCCTGTTAAAAGAATGGTGCAGGCAGAAACAGAAAAATTACGCCGGATGGCCGTCGATTTACAGGGAGCCGTAGTAGGACAAAATGAAGCCATTTCAAAAGTAGTAAAAGCGATACAACGCAATAGGGTAGGGCTAAAAGATCCTAAAAAACCAATTGGCACTTTTATTTTCCTAGGTCCAACAGGCGTAGGTAAAACAGAATTAGCTCGGTCACTCGCTAGGCATATGTTTGACAGCGATGATTCACTAATAAGGATTGATATGAGTGAATACATGGAGAAATTTACCGTAAGTCGTTTGATAGGTGCACCTCCGGGATATGTAGGTTATGAAGAGGGTGGGCAACTAACAGAAAAAGTGCGTCGTAAACCTTATTGTGTAATTCTACTTGATGAAATTGAAAAAGCACATCCAGATATTTATAATATATTATTACAGGTATTAGACGATGGGCAACTAACAGATGGAATGGGACGAAAAGTAGATTTTAAAAATACCATGATCATCATGACATCTAATATTGGTGCTCGTCAACTGAAAGATTTTGGCGATGGCGTAGGTTTTGCTACTGCCAACAGAATGGAAAATGTAGATGAAAATAATAAAGCAGTAATTGAAAAAGCTTTGAAACGTACTTTTAGTCCCGAGTTTTTAAATAGAATTGATGATGTGGTTGTATTTAATTCACTTAGTAAGGACAATATTTTTGAAATTATTGATATCGTAATGCAAGGTGTATCCAAACGCTTAACTAACTTAGGTTTATTTATGGAATTGAGCCCTGCAGCTAAAATTTTTATTGCCGAAAAAGGCCATGATGCACAGTTTGGAGCAAGACCACTACACCGCGCCATACAAAAATATCTGGAAGATCCATTGGCAGAAGAGATTTTAAATATGAATATAAAAAATGGTGATGTGATGCTTGCTGAATTAGATGAAACAGGTGAAAAAATTAAATTTATTTTAAAAAAAGAAGAAAAGAAAAAAGAAAAAAAATCTGAAGCATAGTAGTAACTACATAAAATAGTCATTAATTAAATAGTTGTATTAATATACAACTATTTAATTTTTATTATTGCATAGTTTTATTGAATTTTATAATCATGAATAATATTATCATCACAATAGATGGCTACTCTGCATGTGGTAAAAGTACCCTGGCTAAACAGCTGGCAAAAAAGCTTGGGTATGTTTATGTAGATAGTGGCGCTATGTACCGTGCCGTTACTTTACATTTTCTACGCAATCACATAGACTGTACAAACACAGCTGAAGTAATAAGTACATTGAATAATATTACAATAGAATTTAAATTTAATGATCATGCCCAACAGTCGGAAATTTATTTAAATGACGAAAATGTGGAGTATTTGATTAGAAATTTAGTAATAGCTGAAAAAGTAAGCGAGGTGGCTAGCATTAAGGAAGTACGATCATTTGCAGTAGCTCAACAACAAAAAATTGGCGAAAAAAAAGGAATCGTTATGGATGGGAGAGATATTGGCACTACCGTTTTTCCTAATGCAGAGCTGAAAATATTTATGATAGCTGATATTACCGTAAGGTCTGAAAGAAGGTTTGTTGAATTATTTAATAAAAACCCAAATATTACAATAGAAGAAGTTGAATCCAATCTAGAAATGCGCGACTATACAGATTCTAATAGGGAGATAAGTCCTTTACGTAAAGCAGTTGATGCAATTGAAATTGACAATACTTTTTTAAGTATAGATCAGCAATTAGACATTGCCACCCAATTAACAACAGAAAAGCTGCAATAATCTCGTTTTATATATTTTTTCAAAAACTATCTTTCAAAAACGAAACTATGTACAAACTAAAGTCTACATTAGTTTTTACGACGTACAATACATGCTAAAAATCAATGATGGGCAATCTACTAAAACATCAAATTTTTATATGGTTAAATAATAAATAATACAAAGTAGTAATCTCAAAATTTAGATATTCAAGTAAATTAGGTCTTGAATTTAGGGGATTATTTTTTTAAATTTTTTATTAATTCTTCGATTGTAGTGGACGTATCGAAAAATGAAATTAATTTATTAATAACACCTTCAATCAAAGCATCAGGACAGCTTGCTCCACTAGTCATTAATATTTTTAATGTATTTTTTTTGGGAAGAAAATCTGTAGTTGTTATTTCAGTTTTATTATAATAGTGGCATATCGATTTTTTTGAAATTATCTTTTCTTCATCATTAATGAAATAAGTAGGCAATTTTGCTTCACATAATTCTACCAAATGGGCGGTATTGCTGCTATTGTAACCCCCAACTACAATGGCTAAGTCTGCTTCTATATCAAGTAATCCATACACAGCCGATTGATTGTCGAGTGTGGCATAGCATAAAGTGTCTCTGGTGTCAGCAAATCGTTCTTCAATGTTGCTATCATCCAAACTATATTTTTTTAACATTACGGCTTTTAGAAAATCAGAAATTTTCTGAGTGTCACTTGCCAGCATCGTTGTTTGATTAACAACACCAATACGATCAAGATCTTTGGTAATATCAAAGTTATATGAGCACTTGTCCGCAAATTCTGCGCTGAAACTATCCCCATTTTTATCCCCAGTAATATATTTACTTAAAGCGATGGCATCTTCCATGTTCTTTACAATGATTGTTGCCGTATGTGCAGATGTATGAGAAAAAGTAGCTCTCGTTTCTTCATGCGAAGGTTTACCATGTAACACTACGGTATATTTATTTTTAGCAATCTGCTCACTCCTGTTCCAAACCTTTTCTACAAAGGGACAAGTAGTATTATAAGTATGTGAAGAAATACCAATTTCAGTAAGTTTTTTTTCAATAGCCAACGTAGTACCAAACGCAGGAATAATTACAATGTCATCTTTAGATAAAGTTTCAAAAGGAATAACTTGATTTCCATTTGTATCTTGTAAAAACTGAACCCCTTTTTTTAGCAAATCGGCATTTACCTGAGGATTGTGAATCATTTCACTTAATAAAAAAATGCGCTTACCCACATTCTCCTCTATAGTACGAAAAGCGATCTCTATTGCATTTTCTACTCCATAACAAAATCCAAAATGGCGAGCAAGGTAAATTTGTATCGAACCAAAATCAAGTAGGGTAGCACTAAAATCTTTTTTCAATTTATCAAGTCCTTTGCGTTTATTTTTTATAGCAGCAATTAACGGACTACGGTAAATAATGGGAACTGTAAATTGTTTCATGATAAAGTATAACAACCACAAAGGTACATTGTTGAGGGCAAAATATTTGTAATGTTCAATTACAAAAGGCAGTCCTTAATTTTGGTGTTACAAAATTTTAATTAAGATCAATAAAGCAATGGTAGAAAATAAATAAAAAAGGGCATCCAATTTAGAATGTCCTTTTTATTTAAAATATTTTATTATTCTTCCTCTAAAGAAATAGGATATTCATATATGCCATCATAACCTGGATAAAATCCGGTGATGGTAATATTTTTATTTTTTCCTACAACAGCTTTCATTTCATCTATGCTCTTTATTTCTTTATCATTTATTTTCAAAATGATAAAGCCATCTTTCATCCTAGTTTGATCGTTTAGCGCACCTTCATTTATCTTTTTTACAATTACTCCTCCAGTAACGCCGTAATCTTTTGCTTTTTTCGAATCCATAGTACTAAAATCAGCACCTAGTTTTTCCAGCGTCTCTTCAGTTTTTACAATTTCATAATTACCTGCTTTATTTTTCAGGGTAACCAAAGTTGTATTCTCTTTGCCATTTCTTGTGTAAGTAACTGGTATTTTATCACCTGGTTTTAGTCTACTGATATAGCCCTCAATTTCGCCACCACTAGTAATTTCTTTATCGCTTATCTTTTTAAGAACATCCCCTTTTCTAATACCTGCTTCATAAGCGCCGCCATCTTTAAATACATCAGATATATAAATTCCTTCTAAACCTGTAGGAATACTTAATCGCTTTTTTTCGGCCTCATTCAAATCGCTTGCATTTATAAAAGTTATTCCTAAAAATCCTCTTTGTACGGTTCCAAATTTAATCAGGTCATCAATAACTTTTTTTACAATATTAACAGGAATAGCATACGAGTAACCGGAGTAGTATCCAGTAGGGGAAGCTATGGCTGAATTTATACCTATAAGCTCTCCATTTGTATTAATTAGAGCCCCGCCGCTATTGCCCATATTTACGGCAGCATCAGTTTGTATAAACGATTCTACTCCAGTATTTATGTTGCCTTTCTTATCCTTATTTAAACCAAGCGTTCTCGCTTTGGCACTAATGATACCAGCAGTTACTGTTGTTTCTAAATTTAATGGGTAACCAATAGCCAACACCCATTGACCAATTTTTAATTCATCTGAATTTCCATATAATAAAAATGGTAATCCAGCAGCTTCAATTTTAATAACCGATAAATCATAAGAAGCATCTGTGCCAATTACTTTTGCTTTATAGTTTTTTTTGTTACTCAGTGTAACCGTAATCTCATCTGCATTTTCAACTACATGGTTATTTGTTACAATATAGCCATCATCACTAATTATTACACCCGATCCACTTGCTTTTTGTTCGGGAATAATTCCCTGTCTTCTGCCACCAAAAAACTGTTCCATCATATCATCACCAAAAATATCACTGAAAGGATTGCTGGGTTGATTTTTTGGTAAATTATTATTTATCTGTTTGGCATTTGTTTTGGTTTTAATATGTACAACTGTTGGGGATGCTAGTTTGGCTGGCACAGTAAAATCAAGGAGATTCCCCGAAGTTGTATTGTCTGCTAATCCTGCATATTTATAGTTACTAGGAACAAACCCATTAAGCTGCCCAGCATAAGTGTTATTTTTTTTAGTGATTGCAGTGTGAGCCAAAATTACACCAAGTGTAGTAACTGTACTAATACTAATGGTGAGTAAAATTTGTTTCCATTTCATTATTAACTTTTTTATTTTTTTAAATTTTAGTAAAATATTATTTATTAAATACGTTTTTTATTTTATCAATATCAACCTTTTTTTACAAAATAACAAAGCTATTTCAATATGTTATTTACCAACTACCACCTTTAACAATTAATTAGTAAAAGTAATATAATTAAAAAAGTTTAAGCCAAAAATTTTGTAACCATTTTTTAACTATCTTTTTGTAAAAATGTGTGTGTGGGGGATAAAGCTAACAAAAATTCCATCGTATCCAAACCATCTGCATATTGCATTAAGGATGGCTTTTGTGCTTGTCCAAAGCCGATGCCAGCATAACCACAAATACATTGTATGTCTTCATTACCATGTAAAAGATTAATTACCGTTTTTTTATCGGTATAAAAGCTGTAATTGAGCTGACTTATGGCCGTAAAAAGAGATTCATTTTCGAGTAATAAACTACTACCGTTTGTCATATAAAAAACGTTATTTAGCAAAGCGATGGAGAGTTGGTAGTCATAATTATTTTTAAATTTATGATGGTCTTTAAAATATATATATTTATCAAAAGCCTTCAACAGTGGTACAAAATCATAGCCAACGGGCACATATATTTTGGTAATATTTCGGCATCCTAGGCCAAAGTATTGATGTACATCATTCGATAGTAGATCAAGCTCTTCCATAGTTTCGGTGCCAGCTAAAATTGCTACGGCTGTTCGGTTTCTACGAATAATATTGGGATATTTTGAAAAATACTGTTCAAAATACCTGGCCGAATTATTACTTCCTGTTGCGATATAGCCATCGCAACCTTTTAGTAATTCAGAAAATAGGATATAATTCTTTAATGCCGGTTCCCAATTAATCATGGTATTAACCAGGTGTGTTAGCAAAATATCATCTTTTGAAGACAATTTAATAGTTTGCTTATGGCCGCTAATAAACACCGTTAAAAAATCGTGGAACCCTACTAATGGTATATTGCCTGCCATAACAATGCCTATATTTTTTCCTCCAATATAATCATCTAGATGGTAATTTGATATCCATTCTTCTAGCTTTTCTTTCTGTAAAAATTCTGAGCAAATGGCATCTACAGCCAATTCAATAAAAGGTAGGGTAAACCATCCATTATGAAAAGAAGCTTTTGTTTTAATATTTTGCCATTCTTCCTCATTAGTTATTAGGTATTTTCGTAAACGCTGTAATATTTCAATTCGTTTTTGTAAATTCATCTTGTTTTTATTAATTTGCACTTGATTTCCATATGGAGATTTTACCCACAAAATTACGATAGATGGCTATTAAAATCACAGAAGAATGTATAAACTGCGGTGCCTGCGAGCCCGAATGTCCAAATAACGCTATTTACGAGGGGGGTGTTGAGTGGTCTGTATCTGATGGTACTACAGTAAAAGGTATGTTTACTTTAATGGATGGCACTCAGGTTGATGCTAATCAACGCCAGGCACCTGTTAGCATGGATCTTTATTACATTACGCCTAATAAATGCACCGAGTGTCAGGGATTTCATGAAGAACCTCAGTGTGCGGCCGTTTGTCCGGTAGATTGTTGTGTATCTGATGACTTGTATGTTGAAACCGTAGATGAATTAGCGGCAAAGAAAGATAAAATGCACATTTAATCGGATATGTATTTACAAGAGATTAAATAAACACGTACAACAGGTATTAAGGCTTCTTAGACGGTTTTTTATCCATTCTAATAAGTATTATCCTTTCAACCCGTGTTAATAGTGTAATCCTTGGCTATTCGTTTTAATCCTTTCAATACTTGTCAATTCTCTACCACAAATATTATTACTAATTAGGTCGTTTATATTTAAAAATACGTCCACCTTTTTAATCCCACCTTATTTTATTTTATTATATTGTAGCATGAATAAACTTTTATTTTTTTGTATTTCATTATTACCCCTTCTCTCATGTAATAATGCCACAAAAAAAGAGGTGCAGCCCGATGCTTTTGCCAAAATGGAAATGTTGAATGCCGATAGGGAGTTTTCTAAAATGAGTGAAAAAAAAGGAATGAAAACTGCTTTTATTGAATACTTAGATAGTAACGGGGTGTTGCTTCGATCCAATAAATTGCCCATAGCAGGAGCCGATGCTATAGATTTTCTTATTCAACAAAATGATAGCGATTATACACTTACCTGGGAGCCTAAAAACGGCGTTATTGCTAAATCAGGCGAGTTGGGTTATACGTATGGGGTATACGCAATTAGACCTTTAACAAAAGACACAGTTATTTACGGCACCTATGTTAACATCTGGAAAAAAGATATTAAAGGAATTTGGAAATATGTTTTAGACAGCAATAATGAAGGAATAGGGAATAATAAAGATGTACCGTAATATGCGGTAACATTTATTAACATGTTAAATGTATAAACCTTAATCTATATTTCGTTTCTTTGTGAAATAATTTTTAATAACCAAATGAAAAAAAAAATAGCATTAATTACAGGCGGTTATTCCGGCGAAGCTGTTATATCTTATAAAAGCGCAACAGCTATAGAAAATAATTTGGATAGGGAAAAATGGGAATCTTATAAAATAGATATCAACCCTGCAGGATGGTACTACCTAGCTCCTAATGGCGAAACTTTTCCTGTAGATAAAAATGATTTTAGCATTAACATCGATGGAAAAAAAATAAATTTTGATGCCGTACTGGTAGGTTTACATGGTACTCCAGGCGAAGATGGTAAACTACAAGGATATTTCGACACATTAAATATCCCATACTCAACTTGCGATACAGCTACTTCTGCTTTAACTTTTAATAAACGCTATACTGTTGCAGTGGCTTCATTTGCAGGTATGAATGTAGCTAAATCAGTTCATCTTTTTAAGCACATACCAGTTAGTATTAGCTTTATTTTAACCTCATTAAAATTGCCAGTTTTTGTTAAACCAAATAATGGAGGTAGCAGTATCGGTATGAGTAAGGTAAAAACTGCAGATGAGCTACCAGCTGCACTAGATAAAGCTTTTAAAGAAGATGATCAGGTGTTAGTTGAGGAATTTATAAAAGGCAGAGAATTAACGATTGGCGTGTTTAAATCAAAAGGGGAAGTAATAGCTTTGCCGATTACAGAGATTATTGCAAAAAATGAATTTTTTGATTTTGAAGCTAAATACGAAGGGGCTAGTGACGAAATTACCCCAGCCCTAATAGATCTATCAGTAGCCGAAAAAATACGAGATGAAGCGCGAAAAGCTTATGCCATTTTTAATTGTAAGGGTATTGTAAGAATTGATTTTATCTATGATGCCGAACAAGGTATACCTTACATGCTTGAGATAAATACGGTTCCCGGACAAAGTGATGCAAGCATAGTGCCCCAACAAGTTGTTGCTATGGGCTGGACTTTAAAACAGTTTTATTCAGCATTGCTGGAAGAATGTTTTTACAAAGAATAAACAACTAAAGTAGTTATCATATTAAATAATCGGGGTGTTTAAATTTATTGCAAATAAATCTTTTTTGGTAAACCTTTTGGTAGCTATCGGTATTGCGTTGCTATTTTTATTTTTAATTTTAAAAATGCTTGGCTGGATAACTAAGCATGGCGAGTATTTAAAAGTGCCTGCAGTGTCTGGACTAAATACTCACGAGGCAATAAAATTATTAGAAAAGCAGGGGTTTGATGTTTACATTCAAGATTCTGTTTTTACCGATACGGCCAAAAGAGGGATAGTGTTAAAACAATTGCCCGATCCTAACGCAACCGTAAAAATAAATCGCACCGTTTTTTTAACAGTAAATAGATATGTGCCACCCATGCTGGATATGCCAAATCTTGAAGGGCAAAATTTTTCTTTTGCCATAAAATTACTCGAGCGAAATCATTTAAAACTAGGAGATACCAGCTTCCGACCTGATTTTATGATGGGATCTGTATTAGAACAAAAATATAATGGTATGCGCATTGCAGAAAAAACTAAAATTCAATGGGGTAGTCGCGTGGATCTAATTATTGGAGGGGGGCTAGAAAATAGACAAATGCCTGTTCCTGCTTTAATAGGAATGTCGTACGCCCAAGCAAAATCTTATTTAGACACAAGCGGAATAAGTATTGGCGCTGTTATCTGTGATGGAAGAATAACAGATACGGCTAATGCCTATATCATAAAACAAAGACCTGATCGATTTGATATGGAAAAAAATATCATCTATATACAATCTGGGCAGCTTATGGATATCTGGATATCTCAACAAATGAAAGCAGGCATAGATACCTTAACAAATAATAAAAATAAATAAAACTCATGATAACGATTACCTCAGAGGAAATAAAAGCTCGTTTGGATGCAGGGGAAAAATTACATCTAGTTGATGTACGTGAGCCAAACGAAAATGCCGAATTTAATATTGGAGGCGCCCTCGTTCCTTTGGGGAAAATACTATCTATGCAAGTAGATGATTTGGAAGAAATTAAAAATGAAGAACTAATATGCTATTGCAGAAGTGGACAACGGAGTATGCAAGCTTGCATGATGCTGGAAAGCTTTGGATTTACAAATGTAAAAAATCTTGCCGGTGGCATGCTTTACTGGAAAGATAAATTTGGGGAATAAGTTGAAGCTTTAGGGGTTGAAAGTTGTTGACTCTGCTTTACCTAAACCCTAGTAGCAAATTTTTTATTTCATTTTTTGTATCAAAATCGCAAGTTTACTCCAATCATAAAATTTATTCCGGCCATAGGAAAGTAAAAATTTTCGGTACTTACCGCTCCGCCATAAATATAACTGAAACTGTAACCATTTGGCTCGTACTTTTTATTAAATACATTATTTAATTGCAGTATTAAATCGATCGCCTTTGCCATTTTATTTTTTAGCACATAACTAAGCTTAATATCTTGTACATAATAGGCAGGTAAACTTCTTGATTTTTGAGAAGTATTATCTAAGTATTGCTGACCTACATATTTATTTATTAAACTTATCTCTCCATTTTTTTCCACTATAAAATTGATAGTTCCTCCAGCAATAATTGATGGAGAAAAGGAAATATCTGTTTTGTTATACAATTTTGTTTCTTGTCCGCCATTATCATAATCATCTAAGTATTCTGTAAACCCTAGCATTTTATTTTTGCTAAAACTTATGTTAGCATATACATTCATCCAATTATTTAATCTTGCTTTACCCTGTAGCTCAACTCCTGCTCGGTAACTTGTGGGTATATTGGTTCTGGTATAGGCGCCAACATCATTAATTTTTCCAGTTAATACCAGTTGATTTTTATAATACATGTAATATGCGGTTAGCCCAAAAGAATAATCAGTCCCTTTTTTTTCTACCCCTAATTCGGTGTCATGCAAACGCTCGGCTTTGGGTATATAAAACTTTCCTGTTTCAAAGTCATCTCGGTTCGGCTCCTTACTTGTAATTGAATAAGAAGCATATATATTCCAATTTTTATTTAAATATGTTATACCAAATTTGGGATTTAAAAAAGTATAATGTTCATGTATTATTATTGCAGGATTATTTCTAAATCCAAATATTTTATAGTCAATATTTCTACACTGTATATCCACAAAACTTTGCCATTTGTTATTCCATTCTTGTGTCCATTTATTATAAATTGATAAATCTTTTTTGTAAGCATTTAAATTATACCAACGATAATTTTTTGGAACAGCACCTTGAACGGCTGCCCATTTTAGTTCGCCATAATGCTTGCCATCATATTTATTATAACTACCACCAAAAACTAATTTTGTTTTATTTTTTTTATAATGCAATGAAAAAACAGTGCCATAAAAATAATTATCCAGCCATAAGCGTCTTACCATATCCGTCATTTTAATGATATTGGTACCGTCAAAATAATTAGGTAGATTATAGTCTGAAAGCAATTTATTGGCTTTGTACTGTTCGTAATAGCCAGCTCCCCTAGTTAAAAACATCGCCACGCTTCCTTTCCAATAGCTATTAAAATTGTAATTATAAAAAAGTTGATAATGAGTTTGCACATAATTATCTGTTTCATTATCGTAGGGTTCGCCAGGCTTTTCAATGCCACTGGAGTTATTTGTACGTTCAGTTTTTAATAAATATTCTGCCACCCCATTCCATGCCTGATAAGTTTTTTCTTTTCCCGAGAAAATATTTAGTCTGAGTGAATTATTTTTATTTATAAAAGCAGTGCTTACAAAAAATGATTTTAAATTAGATTTTGCCCGATCTATATAACCATCACTTTGAATACTACTGATTCTTCCATCAATAGTAAACTGGTTGTTAATTAAACCACTACCAAACTGAATATTGTTTTTATAGGTATTGAAAGAGCCAAAGCTGTTATTGGTTGCAGCATAAAATTCTTTATTAAGCTCATTAGTAAATACATTAATACTGCCCCCAAAAGCACCTGACCCATTAGAAGAGGTGCCCACCCCTCGTTGTATTTGAATACTATTTGCCGAAGTTGCTATATCAGGCAGATCAACAAAAAATGTGCCTTGGCTCTCCGCATCATTATATGGAATACCATTAAGGGTTACATTTATTCTGCTAGCATCTGTACCTCGTATACGTAAGCTAGTGTAGCCAACCCCGTTACCCGCATCGGAGTTTACAACAACCGAAGGAGTTTGATTAAACAAAAAAGGAAGATCTTGCCCGAGATTGTTTTTTGCAATATCTTTTTGGGTAATATCTGTTTTTGCAACTGGAGCATTATCTCCTGCTCTTATCGCCTGCACTTCTACAGACTGTAAATAAGTGGTATCGTTAAATTTACTTTTCTCTTGTGCAAAAAGCAATAGTGTACAAACACTAAAAAAAGTACTGAAATATAATTTCTTCATTATAAAAAATTGAGTTGAACATCCAGAATTGCTAAAATAATTTTTCGACGTAGGGAGTTGCTGTTCTGCTATCATGCAGAGGTTGTATTTTCTCCCTTCGCAGGCATTATCCTGTGCAGGTTTACGGGTATTTTCTCAGCCTTTGTTTTTAAACAAATAGCACCCCGGAAATTCAAAATGGTTAAAAGAGCAATTAAAGTGCAAAGGTAGGGTAGATTGCGTTTATTATTTTAAAAAAAATACTTACAAAATTAAACTGTTGCACGATTTGGAACCCTCCAACAGGTATATAAAATTACCCGACATTTTATTGAATTAGGTTTAATATTTGGCAAGCAAGCTGCATATCCTTATCTTTGCACCGCGAAGTAGAGCAGCGGTAGCTCGTCGGGCTCATAACCCGAAGGTCAGAAGTTCGATCCTTCTCTTCGCAACTAAACTCAAAGGCTCTAATGAGCCTTTTTTATTCTCAGTCAATTTTTACTGATGAATTTGATTATCTCCTCCATTCTTAAGCATGTTTGTGATAGTCAATTTATTTTTAATCATCACAAATAATGAAAACCGGTTTTGTAAATATTTTTGGTAAGCCTAATGCAGGTAAAAGCACATTACTTAATGCACTCATGGGCGAAAAAATGGCTATTGTATCGCATAAGGTACAAACAACCAGGCACCGCATTAAAGCCATCCTAACCGAAAAAGATTACCAGATCATTTTTTCCGATACACCGGGTATTATTGAACCTAAATATAAACTGCACGAAAAAATGATGCAGGCAGTAAAAGGTAGTTTGGAAGATGCTGATGTGGCTTTATTAATTACTGATGTACGCGAAAATACAGGTGATAGTCATGCGATTTTTACATCCTTAAAACTTAAAGCGCCGGCCCTGGTTATTTTAAATAAAGCCGATACCGTTAATGGCGAACAGCTAAAAACAACGGCTGCTTTTTTCGTTGCACAACCTTATTGTAAAGAAGTGGTTTCCTTATCGGCACTTAAAAAAACAGGTATTGATGAATTATTAAAAACTATACTTACCTATTTGCCCGAGGGGCAACCCTTTTATGAAGGCGATGATTTAAGTGATATGCCTACCAAGTTTTTTGTGGGCGAAATGATACGCGAAAAAATATTTTTATTATATGGCGAAGAGATCCCGTATCATGCTACCGTATTAATACAGGAGTTTAAAGAAAAAACATCGCTTACAAAAATAAGTGCCGAAATTATTGTACAGCGCGAAACGCAGAAAGGCATTATTCTTGGCGGTGGTGGCAGCATGATAAAAAAACTGGGCACCGATGCAAGAAAAGATATTGAAATATTTTTGGGAAGAAAAGTTTTTCTGGAACTATTTGTAAAGGTTAGGCCGAAATGGAGAGATAATGAGTTTCAGTTGAAGGAGTATGGGTATTAGGCAGTGGGCAGTGGGCAGTGGGCAGTGGGCAGTGGGCAAATTTTTGCGAGGTAAAGTTACTATTTAACAATCAAAATATGCAGTTTGTAAATTGCCAATTTTTAAAAAATGGGAAGCTATAAAGATTTAGAAGTTTTTAGAAAAGCATATAAATTATCAATGGAAATTTTTGAACTAAGTAAATCATTTCCACCCGAAGAAAAATTTAGTTTAACAGATCAAATAAGAAGAAGTTCAAGGTCGGTTTGTGCAAATTTTGGCGAAGCATATCGAAGAAGAAAATATCCTGCACATTTCGTAAGTAAGCTTACAGATTGTGATGCAGAAAATACCGAAACAGAAGTGTGGATAATGTTTGCATTTAGTTGTAAATATATCTCCCAGGTTCAGTTTAAAGAATTTAGTGATAAGGTTGCCGAAATTGGAAGAATGTTAGGTTCAATTATAAGCAATCCAGAAAAATATTTATAAAATAAAATAGGTTAGATAGTTAAATTGTAAGGGTATCTGCTAACACAGACTGCCAACTGCAAACTGTCAACCGCCAACTGCACCATGAGTTACACAGTCGCCATAACAGGAAGGCCCAATGTGGGCAAAAGTACATTTTTTAACCGTTTGCTAGAGCAACGCAAAGCCATTGTTGATGATATCAGCGGCGTAACAAGAGACAGGCAGTATGGCGTGGCCGAATGGGCGGGCAAATCTTTTAACGTAATTGATACCGGTGGTTTTGTGGCCGGCAGCAATGATGTGTTTGAAAAAGAAATACGTAAACAGGTAGTAATTGCCATTGAAGAAGCCAATGCCATTATTTTTATGGTAGATGCATCAACGGGTATTACCGAACTGGATAATGCCATGGTTGACCTGTTGCGCCGCAGCACCAAACCCGTTTATGTAGTGGTTAATAAGGTAGATAATCATGAGCGCCTCATGGAAGCTAGCGAATTTTATAGCCTGGGGTTCGACCAACTATTTTTTGTTTCTTCTATTAGCGGCAGCGGTACCGGCGAAATTTTAGATGCCATTACAGAAAAGATAAGCGATAAAGATTCGGATGAAGCCGCAACAGAAACTGACCTGCCAAAAATTGCCATAATCGGCCAGCCCAACGTGGGCAAATCATCTTTATTAAATGCACTGATAGGCCAGGAGCGTACCATTGTAAGTGATATTGCAGGTACCACAAGAGATACCATTCATACTCATTATAATCTTTTCAACAAAGAATTTATGCTGATTGATACTGCCGGTATTAGGCGTAAAACAAAAGTGCATGAAGACCTGGAATTTTATTCGGTGATACGTGCCATTAAAGCCGTTGACGAAGCCGATATTTGTATGCTGATGCTAGATGCAGGCAAAGGGATTACAGCACAGGATCTTTCCATTTTTGCACTGGCTGTAAAAAAAGGAAAGGGTATTGTGGTGCTGGTTAATAAATGGGATTTAGTAGATGATAAAAAAACAAACACCACTAAAGATTATGAAAAAGAATTAAAAAAACGCTTTGCACCTTTTAGTGATGTGCCCATCATTTTTATCTCCGTAACCGAAAAGCAACGCATATTTAAAAGTATTGAGGCGGCATTGGAGGTATTTGAAAACCGAAAAAGAAAAATAACCACATCGCAATTAAATGAGGTGATGCAAAAAGTGATTGAAGCCTACAGGCCACCGGTGGTAAGGGGCAACCAACTTAAAATAAAATATATTACTCAACTACCAACTTTTACACCCAGCTTTGCTTTTTTCTGTAATTATCCCGATGATGTAAAAACACCTTATAAAAATTATTTGGAAAATCAATTGCGCGAAAACTTTAACTTTAGCGGCGTGCCGGTGAGGTTGTTTTTTAGAAAGAAGTAAGCCAGTTGGCAGTTCATTTTGATATATACGCAATTTAGGAAAACTAAAAAATAAAGCAATGAAAAAAATACTTGCAATTGTAACCATCACATTGCTTTTGGCTGCCTGTAATAATAGTAGCGAAAAAACTGCAACCGATTCTAAAGAACCTGTTTCGACGGAATCGCCCTTAACTGATGCTATAAATACTGCAGATAGTGCTACCAAAAAAATACAGGATACTTTACAGTTAAAATAATTGTCTGTATGATACCTTTTGTTTAAAATATTTGTATATCGTAGGGTAAACAATTTTTATATAATTGGTAATAGTTGCTAGGTGTGCCACAAGCAAGGCGAAAAATTTCAGCCCATTGTTGTAGAATTTATTTTTATTGCGTAATTCATTTAAGCAAGGTTGTATTTACATTGTTACTATGCTCACTTGGGCGCATATTCACTTACGCCCATTGCTTTGCCAAATGAGGAAACACCTGGCACTCTTTGCGTAACACTTGGCGGTTAACATGTATTTACCCCAACCCTTATATGTAATTGATTTTGCAGTAGCAGTGGGTATTTTTTGTGGAAATCTTTATACTAATTTAATATGCGGCTTTGGCCACTGGTTATAAATAATAAAGTAAATTGCAGCTAATATCAGGGTAAAAAAATCACCCCGAATATCATTATAATTACCGGCAATATTCAATACTAAAACTGCTTAATCAGGCAACCATTTTATTATAAATGGAGTCTGCTAAAAATTATAATTAAACCTAAAATTCAAAATTTTATTATCTATGAAGAAAGTTTACTTTTTTATTGGCATGTTGTTATTTGTAAGTGTGTCAAATGTTAATGCACAAATTCTAATGCAATGGAATACATTTGGGAATGTAGGTACTGAAACAACTGAACCAAGTATCTTTAATGATCCTAATTTATCAGGAATTACGAATCTTACACAAGGTAGTATAACCGCAGCAACTAATAGTAATCGGTTTGGAGGTAGTGGTTGGTTTAATGTTGGTAACACTGCATTAGGTAATACAATTACCGAAGCAGTAGCAGGGAATGATTATATACAATTTATAATTACTCCGAATACGGGGTACTCTTTTACTCCCACCTCTCTCGTTTTTACATGGGATAGATCAAGCTCAGGGCCTTCAAGTGTAGCACTTAGGTCATCTGTTGATTCATATGCTAATGACTTAGGCACCGTAACCGATATGTCCTCTGGTGGCTCTTCAACCACTACAACGAGAACTATTACAATTTCTGCATTAACAAATATTTCTTCAGCAACAACATTTCGTTTATACGGTTATGCTGCAACAGCACCAGCCGGAACAGGAGGCTTTGATAACGCATCATCAGTGGTGGATGTTCAGTTGAATGGTACTACCACTGCTGTCTCACTTCCTATCACCATAAATTACTTTAATGGAACCAAACAGGGCATCAATCATTTATTAAACTGGAAAGTTACCTGCACCAACACATCAAGTGCAATCATGACTTTAGAACGCAGTGCCGATTCAAGGAACTTTATCAGCATTAATAGCATTACCGCCGATGCGGTACGTTGTAACCAGCCATTCAGTTATACTGATGTAAATCCAATAAAAGGGATGAACTATTACCGCCTTAAATTGGTGGATGCAGATGGTAAGATTTCGTACAGCAGTATTGTGGCTTTATTAAATGCCGTTAAAGGTTTTGATATTGTTAGCATTGCACCCAACCCGGTTGTAACCGATAATTTTAAACTTAATATTGCCTGTGCACAGGCGAGTAAAATTGAGGTAAGCATTTATGATATGCAGGGCCGTTTGGTAAACAGACAATCGCTTAATTTAATTGCCGGTTTCAACAGCCTGCCTTTTAATGTAGCAAGTCTGTCATCGGGCAGTTATACCATCCGTGGCAGTATAAATGATGATAAAACAAGAGTGATGCGTTTTGTAAAGGAATAATTATAATCAGCTTTCTATTCAAAAGCCCTGTTAAGTTTTACACTATGCAGGGCTTTTGGCATTTAATGTTCCCTTGGGTGCATTTTACCCTAAGTATAATTACTAAAACAACCTATTGGGGGGTAGTTTAAAACTGATTAACAAAATCAGTTTCAGTTAGATGTAAACTTACTTTAAATTTTATAATTTAAAACGAACTAAAATAGGATAATGCACTACACTTATTCTTATGCGCCTGTTTTTCCTACAGTTGCTTATGCTTACAAATACTTCTAATTATTAAATGAAATATATCATTAGCCGTCATTTGAGTCGATAATTTTATCTATTTGGTCTTGCGTATTGTTTGTGCTATTCTCTTTTGCTACCACCTGCTGTTCTGTATTTTTTGGTTTATTAAAAAACAACATTTTAATCGCAATAACAATCATAAGTAAAGCAAATATCTTTTTTAAAGATTCCTGCGACATGCTTAATGCGAGTTTGCTACCAAAAAAACTGCCTATTAAAAATCCAATGGCTAGTATGCCTACAACTTTAAAATCTACATGTTCTTGTTTATAATATTGTAATACACCTAAAATACCTACCGGTAGCATGATCAGTGCAAGTGAGGTGCCTTGTGCAGTTTTTTGACTAAAGCCAATAAAATAGATTAGGGCAGGCACAATAATAATACCACCACCTACACCTACCATACCGCTTAAGATACCTGCCGCAATTCCCGTCATTATAATTATAAGAATAATTTGTGTGTCCATTTGTTGTTTTTTTGTACTCATTTTTTAAAATTAGTTTTATAAAATGAAATAGCAGTTTCTATCACTTTATAAGCGGCTTCTTTATCCTGAAATTCGTCAATTTCTACTTTTTTATTTTCCAGCACTTTATATTGTTCAAAATAATTACGAAGTACGGCAATAAAATGCTGGGGTAATTCATTCACATTGCTGATGTAATTAACGGCAGGGTCTTTGCTAGCTACAGCAATAATTTTATCGTCTTTTTCGCCGTTATCAATCATTTGCATATTACCAATTACAGTAGCTTCTACAAGGCAAAGTGGTTGAATACTTTCGCTACAAATTACTAAAATATCCAAAGGGTCATTATCCTGCCCAAGTGTTTGTGGTATAAAGCCATAATTAACGGGATAGTGAAAAGAGGAATAGATAACACGATCTAGTTTTAATAAACCGGTTTTTTTATCTATCTCGTATTTTGATTTTGATCCTTGTGGAATTTCAATGAGTGCATTAATTATTTGTGGTGCCTTATCTCCGTATTCTGCGCCGTGCCATGGGTGTAGGGTGAACATATGTGTGGGTTTAAAAATTGCTCAGTTATTATTTTGAAAATGTTACTGCTAATGTTATTTATAAGCATCTAAAACTTAAACATTTCGGTCATGTAAGATACCCGTTGCAATAAATAATTTCCAGTTGTTAGAGAAATGGATATCACGGATGCCAAAGGCAAAAATGAGGTCTATAAAAAAACAACCGGTAATATTTATGAATAAGGTACTCCAGGGAAACAGCCTAGTGTTGAATAATATACTACAAGCAAACCGGAGTATAAATCCAATAGCACCGCCCATTCCTACAAGTAATAAATTTTTAATCATATACTGATTTATAGGTTCTCTGAAAAAGTATATTTCAAATCAATCAGCCATTTTCCTTGGGTACGTAGCGCTTTTAAAATAGTGCTATCTGTTCGTCTATAACTATTGCTATAATTAAATAAACAAACACTGTCGGTAGCATAACTGAGGTTGTTAACAATAATATCGGCTTGTTTATATTTTTCTAGTGTAGCTTTATCTTTATGGCCATACTCAATTTTAATACGTTCAAATATTTGAGTATTAATATCCTCTTTTAATAGGAATTGTTCTGCTTGTTTAAAATCATTGTTGAGCACATTACGTATAAAGGCAGTAGCCACTTCTACATCGGTAATGGGAGTTTTTTTTGCTTTGCTATTACAGGCAAAAAATGCAAACGCCAAAATTATTAAAATAAAATAGTTTTTAAACATGGTTAAAGTTAAACATCTTTTTATTATAGTTACTAATACTATTTTTTAAAATTTTTATTTATCGAATCTAGAGCTTTCATTCCTTTATTCATAATCATTTTTAGGGAGTCGGTGCTCATGGACTCTATTTTTTTCATTTGATCTTTAAAATTGCCCATTTCCATTTCATTTATTCCTTTTTCTTTAATTTTTTCAGCGCCTATGCCCATCATGGTATTTATGTCCATGGCAACTTTCCAGGCGCCAGCTTCTTTTTTTAAAACAAAATTTATTGATTCTCCATTTTGTAATTCTTTTACATTTACAGTTGCTTTATCACCTTCAATTTTAGCTTCACTCATTTTCATTTTACTTTTATCAAATTGTTCATCTGGTTTTTCTTCAATGGTATTATCTTTCATTTGCATACCCATTTCCAGCATATCAAAAATAGGCTTGCTATCGGTGGTAGCTAAATTACGGGCAGCTGTTATGTCTTTTTTTGCCATTGCATCAAAGAAGTTGGTTAACACCGTTTTAGGATCTCCAGCGCTACTGCTATTGTTATTATTGCAGCCACTAAGGTAAAGGGCTAAAATTGCGAATAGGGTAACAAGTATCTTTTTCATAAAGTATTATTTAGTATTAATTGGGTAAAAATAATTTTTATTTAATTCCTTTTTTCCTTTTTAAAAGATTATGGGGTCTTTTTTTTCTTATCTAAGGAGTCTAATGCTTTAAGGCCTTTATTTATGAGCATTTTTAAAGAATCGGGGTTCATTTGTTGTAATTTTTGAACTCCTGTTTTTAAATCTACTTTTTTGCTACCCATATTACCTTTCATGCTATTAAACATTTGATTACCTGGCTTTGATAAGGCTATTTTCCACCTGTTATTTTCTTTAACCAACTCAAAAGTTTGGGTTATAGTTTTTGGGCGAGATGTAGTTTTTAGATTATTATTAACAATAACGGCTTCAACTGTAGCATAATCCCCATCGATACGTTCATTTTTAAAACTATATGCTACATCTTTTGCTTGCTCTTTAAACTCATCAATCATTTTAGTTTTTATTTTTTTCATGCCTTCGGGGTCCAATTTGCTCATTATTTTTTCTGCAGCATCAAGTAATGCTCCGTCGGCGCTAGTAATATAGTTTTTCATATTATCTACATCACCTTTTTTCATTGCTATAAACATACCATCTAATGTATCTGTAGGAGGGGTGGAGGGTTCATTACAGCTAACTAAAATTAACATTAGGCAGCAGGTTACAATAATTATTTTCATACAATAATTGGGTTGGTTAATGATATAAAATTATCGTTATTGGTTGGTAAAAAAGTTAAAAATTTAATAATAAATGCAGCGGTATTTATTTTCTATATTAACCAAGGATTACAGCGAATAAATGATTAGTAGTAATTTACACGAATTGCACGTAATTAGTAGAGGAGGGTTAATTATTTTGCCTAATCAGAATATAAAATTAAATTTTAATTGCACTATAAAAAAAGAGGCAGCTTTAGCTGCCTCAATTATATTAGTGGGTAAAAAATAAATTGCGATCAGCTTTTCTTTTGTTCTTTTTGTTCAGTTATCCTTAAGTCATCGCTATTATAGGCTTTTATAATTTGCTTAACCAACCTATGCCTTACCACATCTTCTTCATCTAGCTCAATATGGGCAATACCTTCTACATTTTTTAAAATGCGGGTTGCTTTAAATAAACCACTTTGTTGATTTTTGGGCAAATCAATTTGCGTAGGGTCGCCGGTGATAATAGCTTTGGCATTTGGGCCAATTCTGGTTAAAAACATTTTGATTTGTAAATCATTGGTATTTTGGGCTTCATCCAAAATAATAAATGCATTATCGAGCGTACGGCCACGCATATAGGCTAGTGGCGCAATTTCGATGGTACGGGTACTCATATAATAACCCAATTTATCGGCAGGTATCATATCATCTAGCGCATCGTATAAAGGGCGTAAGTATGGGTCAATTTTTTCTTTCAAATCACCAGGTAAAAAACCTAGACTTTCACCAGCTTCCACAGCAGGCCTTGTTAAGATAATTTTTTTTACCGATTTATTTTTTAATGCCCTTACAGCCAATGCTACAGCCGTATAGGTTTTTCCTGTACCTGCGGGCCCTATGGCAAATAGAATATCATTTTTATCACAAGCTTCCACCATCTTTTTTTGATTGGCAGTACGCGCCCTTACCGTTTTCCCGTTGGGACCAAATACGAGTACATCATTGGGGTTACGATCCATAAAATTGTCAATAGCACGTTCATCATCGCCACCTAATATTTGCTCAAAATAATTGGCACTCATGTGGCTGTTTCGTTCAAGATACCGGAGAATGAGATTAATTTTTTCCCTAGCCCCTTCAATTTGTTCCGGAGCTCCGCTTAATTTTATTTGCGTACCACGACTAAGAATTTTTAAGAGGGGAAATTTCTTTTTTAAAATGTCTAACTTACCGTTGTTTACACCAAAAAATTCAATAGGGTTAACGGTTTCGAGATTGATGATCGTTTCTGTCAATGGGTTTAGTTTTTGCCACTGTTTCTGTTATGCTTTATTAATAGGGCATACATAGCAGCGGTTAGTGATCAATTAAATTTCATTGTTACTACTAACTTGTCTCTGTACCAAATATAACACAATGATTTTAATATAATGTGTAATTACTTATACACAAAATAGATAAATAAGTGGAAAAGTTTGGAGCAGTTAAAGAAAATTAAATAGAGTATCTATTTTAATTTTTAATGTGTCTATTTTGTTAAATTAATAACATTTTTTTATAAATATTAATATACAAGAGGATATGTTTTACAGATAAAATTTTTAAATAGCGTATACTTTTTTAAAAACTACATAAATTTCTACTTTGTAAAAAATAGTATTAAAAATAGCAACTAGATTAAAGATTTATTTTTCCCATATAATCACCTCCTTATCTGCATACCATACAGGGTATTTTAGTAAATGCATTTTTTCTATTTCATTTCGTTTAACTTTTAAGGTAGGGGTAAGCAACCCATTTTCTATGCTCCAGCTGTTGTCTATAATGACTAGTTTTTCTAATTTTTCAAACCCTTCTAACTGCCTATTGACCAATTTTAAAAAAAGAGTTAATTCATTTACAATTTCTTCTTTATTATTTTTACTTCCTTCTTCTGTAAGTGTAATTAATGCTATGGGCTGTGGTATGCCGGTACCTACAACACAAACTTGTTCTATTTTTGTATTGGCCAATAATTGCATTTCAATGGGCGATGGCGATATATATTTGCCTTTGTCTGTTTTAAATTGGTCTTTAATTCGCCCTGTAATGGATAAAAATCCATCTGCATCATACTCGGCTATATCGCCGGTTTTTAAATAGTTGTCTTCATCGAACATCTCTGCTGTTAATGCGGGTTCTTTGTAATATCCAACCATATTGCTATTGCTTTTTACGCACAGTTCACCATCTACAGTAAATTTTACTAGTAACCCGGGTAGTGCTCTGCCCACTTTTCCAATGCGATATTGGGTAGGAGAGTCAAAATGCGCATACACGCAATCCTCCGTCATGCCATAAGCTTGGCGTATGGGAATATTTAAGTTGATAAACCATTTTTGTAACTCGGGTGCAAGAGGAGCTGCTGCGCTGTAAATATGTGTTGCTTTTGCTAGCCCTAATTTTTTTCGAATACTATTTTTAATTATTGTGTTTAGCAAAGGAATAGCTAAGAGGATGTTTAATTTTTTTTGTGGTATTTTTTTTAATATTCCTTCCCTAAGTTTACCCCAGATACGGGGCACGCCAAAAAATAATTCAGGTTCTGTTTCTATTAAGTTTTTAGAAAAAGATGTTATATTTTCTGCGAAAGAAATGACCGCACCAAAATAAATGCCATACATCTCAATAGCCATTCTTTCTGCGATATGGCATAAAGGTAAATAGGAAAACAAACGGGGCTTTAAGGGCATTTTTAAAGTGCTTACAACCAAGGGTACTATTGTGTCAAATGCTGATATAGTATGCATTACGCCCTTGCTATTGCCTGTTGTTCCGGAAGTGTAAATGATGGTGAATATATCTTTGGCCTGCCAGTTGTACACATTTTGTAGCGGGGCATTATTTGCAATCAACTCTTCCGTTCTGTATTTTTCTGCTGTTCCATAATTAGTAACGCTAATGCATATTGTACCGGTAGGAATACCTTCATTCTGTTGGGAAAAGTCATCTAGTTTGCCAATAATTATAGCTTTAGTATCGCTGTGTACTAAAATAGGTTTTATGCCTGCAGCTGATAAAGATGGATAAATTGGAATAGAAATACAACCTGCCATCATAATGGCCAAATCTGAAATGATCCAATGTGAGCAGTTCTTGGATAAGATGGCAATATGATCTCCTCTTTTTAAGCCTAGTGTATGTAAGCCTGCGGCTAAGCGTCTCGCTTCGTCACCTGCCTGTGCCCAGGTCCATGTTTTCCATATTCCATCGAAAGGCTGTTGAAGAAAAATTTCATTGGGGGTTTCTTTTTCCCACTTTATAAATTGCAGTAGAGGGGATGATGGTGTCATGCTAAAGATTTTCAATCTCTAAACTAATCATTTTTTGGCAATAAGTAATTGGTTTTAGAAAGTTTTAAAATATTTTGACTTATTATTCTAAAAGCTTTTCTTTCAATTTATCCCAAGTATTTAAACTGAGTATCGGCTCGTATTTAATGGTTATAGTTTTACTATATTCGGTAATATACTTTCCCCTTTCTTTTGATTCGGGATGTGAACTTATCCAAGCAAAATACTTATCTGATTCATTTTCTTTTTCGGCGAGAGCATACAAAAAATTGGCAAATGGTTGAGGATTAATTTTTGATTTAACGAGGTAGTCAATAGCTTTAATGTCTGCTGCTTTTTCTAAACTTCTGTCAAATGCGGATGAAGATAGTAGTTTTACAGTTTGCTTTATAATTTCTGTGCCATTATTACCTGCTGTCATAGAAATTAAAGCTGTTAGTCCCACTTCTTTGATCAACTTTTTCATAATGTGATTAAGCTCAATGTGGGCAATTTCATGACAAATTACGCCACTCAGTTCTTCTTGATTTTCAGATGATAGGATTAATCCACTATAGACCAATAAGTGTCCATTAGGTAATGCAAAAGCATTTATTTCGTCTTTATTTATGATGTGAATTTTAATTATCTCCCTATCAATTTTATTGGCTAAACAAATTTTATTTACGATGCTATCAATGACATTAATTACAAATGTATTTTTATTTTCTTTTTCTGTTTTTTGTAAAATATTCCAAAATAAGTCGCCAAGTTTTTCTTCTGTTTTATCAGTTACCTTTTTTATTTTAAAAATAGTATACCAGTCAATTTGTGATAATAAAAACCATGTTAAAAAAAACAATACAATTATTGTAAGTCCTTGTAAAAATACCTTTTTCATTATTTTGCTTTACAAATTAAATTAGTTAAACTTCCATAAAACCACCATTCTACATGAATGCCTTTTCTTGTTTTTATTGCTGTATAAATGGTAGCAATGAATTCGAAAATATTGAAAATTATGGCCGATAGTAAATAAGCGAGGTATCTGCTTGTCATTTCTTCGGAGCTAAAAATTATAGAGACAGTCCACCAGAAAGCATAGCTATTAATAAAAAGCACAGATAATTGTGAGAGTAATGCTTGTGTACAATGCCAGCGTACAAAATAAGTTCCTTTTCTATTGCTCAAATAAAAAATTAAAGTAGCTATTAGATTTATAATGGGCAATGGTAAACCTGCAATGAGTGCAATTAATGACATGAGGTAGCTGTTTGAAGCTTTTTCTGCTTCATGTTCTCCAGGTATATAAGCAAATGTTGTATTATTTATCATAATCCCTTTGTTATATTCCAAATCCAGTTAGCAATTACAAGCAATACTAATGATATTGCATAATGTGGTTTTTTAAGATGGTGCTCTATTTTATTATAAAAATCAAATAAGGTTTTTCTTTTAGTAGTAAAGTCTAGGATCATCCATAACGGCGCAAAAAGCATTATTAAAACAATTACAAAGCCCAGTGGATTTATATATAGGGCTGTATTAAAGTTTCCATGCAATAAAGAAATTACAGACCTTGTAGAACCGCATGATGGGCAGGGTATATTTGTAGTGTGTTTTATAAAGCATGTATTAAGCGAATTTATTTCCGATTGATTATTATACATGCTTAAATAAAGCCAAATATACCCTGCTATGCAAGCTATAAATAGTATAGTATACAGTTTGTTTCTGCTTGTTATCATTAATACAAAAATTGTTGTAGTTTTTGCATATTTTTTTCTCTGGTAGCTCCCTGAATCATAAACCAATCTATAATTGTCCAAATTCCAAAACCACCACAAGTTAAAAGTTTGCCTACACCTAGGCCGGTATCTCCAATAATAAAGCGGTCAATACCTAAGCTACCACCTAATAATGAAACAATAAGACTTGTTGTTGGGTCTTTAAATTGAACTGTCGAAATCATGTGCCATTTTGAATCGTCCATAGTTAGTAGCCGTTCTCTGATTGCCATAATTTGATGTGCCTCAAAGAATTTTGTATTTGACATGATGAACATGTCTACTTTTTGTGCGTCCATTTTTTAGTTTTTTTTATTATAAAATAGTAACTGTATAAATTGTTATTTATCTTCTAAAAGTAGGAAAATATAAACTTCAAATAGATTTTATATTAAATGTATATAAAAACAAGTATATATACTTAGTTTACTACCCCTATTAGTCACCTGATTTTAACAGGGGTATTTTTATAATGTCTATTAGCATTAAAATCTACCTACAATTTTAAAATTAACCAATCTGGGGGTTAATCGGTTTGGTATGCTATACACATTATTTGCAAAATCTTTAATTAGTTGAAAAGAAATGGTGTTTCGTCGGTCAATTAAATTAAATACTTCAAAGCTTGCCCATATGTTTTCGAAACTACGAAAGGGGCTGTAGCTTCGGCGTTTATTCGATCGAATACCTTGTGTTATTAAATTTTTATCTCCTAGTAATTGTGCACTAAACCCTGCATCTACGCGTATGTACGGCTCAATGGTAAGGGCATTTCGGTACTTCACGCTATTGGGAATATTGTAGCTCATATTGCTACCATAAATTAAATTGAGGTGAAATTTAAAATTTTTATTTGTAGTTAAATAATCTTCTAAGTATAAGCCTGCAGTTATTAATCGGTCGCTAGGGCGACGTACAAAACCTACATTATTTTTTATACTATCAACCACCACCTTATCAATACTTTTGGGATTAATAATTTCTCCAGCTGCATTTTTAAACTGGTAATAAAAATCATTTTCTAAATTTTCCTTTGTTTGCATAATGCCAATACTAAAAAAACTTTCAGCATCTTTTACCAGTTCGCTAAAAAATCTTGCTTCAATTCCCACTGCAAAAGCTTTAGCATTATTGTTTCCCGCATAACGAATTTTTACATTTTCAATATCATAAACATCTACCTGTCTCATACTTTTATAATATCCTTCGGTAGTTAAACGAAAGGGCCAACTGCCAAAAGCTTTAAAATTATAATCCATACCTGCCACAAACTGATAGCTCTTTTGTGCTTTTACATTGGTGTTTAAACTGCCATCATATTTACGAAGCTCGCGGTAAAAAGGAGGTTGGTGATAAGCTCCTGCAGCTAGTTTTAAGATCAAATCTCTATTCCAGTTTGGTTTGTAGCTAAGCTGCATGCGTGGGCTTATTAAAAATTCGTTGTTTAGCGAATTGTAATTGTAACGCACACCTGCCTGGAGTATGATGTTATTATTTTTATTGCCCAAACGTATATTATCCTGTATATAACCACTATATTTTTGAATGGATAAGTCAGCATTTGAGTTTATTGATTTAAATAAATTTAGCTGTGCAGGATTATGGGGTAACGAATACCCTGCACTATCCTGATATTCCCATTCTTTAAGCCTATCTACAATATGCGTTTGTTCTATGCTGTTACCAAATTGAATAACGTGCTTGCCGTTGTTGTAGTTTCCTTTAACGGTGCTATTAAATACATTAATATTTAATTGGTTTCGGCCATAATTTTGATAATAACCAGCTCCAAGAGGATTTACAATTTGGCCAAACGTACTACTGGTATTGTCAAAATCACGGTCGCCAAATAAATAACTAGCAGCTATATCAAAACTTTCATTTTCTTTATTTTGAAAACGGCTTAACATCCATTTTAATTTCACTTTTTTGTTCGGGTTATATAACATAGTTAAGCCAATGAGGTTTGTTTTGTAAGCATCTCTTTCCTTTCCTTCAAATAAAATATCGAGGCCCAGGTTTGCCGTAAACAATGGTGAAAAAACGGAACTTGTTTTTTGAGCCGATTCGGGAAGTAGTGTAAGTTTTGTAACGGAATAAATACTTAATAATTCAAGCTCAATTTTTTGATTTAGCTTATAAGTAATTAATGTCTGTATGTCTGATGAGGCGGGGATATAGGCTCCTTGTGTTTCCTGGCTTTTTAATAAATTTCTATTATTTCTGTTGCGAATACCAATTAAGTAAGAAATTTTCCCATTTTTGGAAGCTCCTTCTACATGCAGCCCCTGCTCCAATAAACTAATATATGCGGAGCCCCCAAATTGTCTTGGCTTATTATATTGAATGTCCAGTACACTGCTCATCTTATCGCCATACTTTGCCTGAAACCCACCCGTATAAAAATTAATATTTTTAGCCAATTCAGGATTGATGAAACTGAGGCCTTCTTGTTGCGCATTGCTTACTAGATAAGGGCGAAAAATTTCGAAATCGTTGATGTAAATTAAGTTCTCGTCGTAGTTTCCTCCTCTTACATTATACTGCGAAGAGAGTTCATTGTTGCTACCAATCAGTATTTTTATTATCCCCTCTACACCTCCTGTAATACTAGGTAAAGTGATGGCATTTTTTGAATTTATTTTGGTTAATCCTGTTTCGTTTCGTTCCTTTTCGGTACTTATTTCCATGGTTTGCAGGGTTTGTATGCCTCTTTCCATTTGAACCCTAATTTTTTCTTCTTCGCCAGCACTCAAGTAAAAATTCTTTTGTATTTCAATATAGCCACTGTACGTAAAAACAAGCGCAAAAGATTTATCAACCGGAACTCTTATTTTAAAACTGCCACTATTATTTGTCGTTAGTTCTGTAGTTTTACCTAATATTACTACCGATACTTTAGCCATTGGAACATCATTTTCATCAATAACGCTTCCGCTTATAAAAGCAGATTGGGAAAAAGAAAAAAGAGCCCCCGTTAACAATAAAATAGTAAAAGCAAATCTCATTATATCAAGGTGTAAGTAAGAACACAAAAAGAGAATTATCTTAAAGATAAAATAATCTGTTTTTTAAATTTATATTTTCAAAATGAATGGGGTGGGTTACAAATTTTTTAAAGCAGCAATCATACCTATTGGGTCAGCAGCTTTAAAAACGGTGTTTCCTGCCACCAGCACATCAGCACCAGCATCAATTATTGATTTTGCATTTTCTAATGTAACACCTCCATCCACTTCAATTTTTACATTTAAAGATTGTTCATCAATCATTTCGCGCAATTGCTTTATTTTATGTAACGTGTGTTGTATAAATGATTGTCCGCCAAAACCAGGATTTACACTCATTAAGCACACTAGATCAATATTGGCCAAAATATCTTTTAAATTTTCAACTGGAGTATGTGGATTAACAGCCACGCCAGCTAACATGCCTAAGCTTTTTATCTGTTGAATAGTTCGGTGCAGATGTGTGCAAGCTTCTATATGTACGGATAGTATATCGGCGCCTGCTTTTTTAAATGCTTCGGCATAATTTCCGGGTTCTTCAATCATTAAATGTACATCACATATTTTTGTTGTAGCCTTTCTAAAAACTTCAACAAGTATAGGTCCAAAGCTAATGTTGGGAACAAAACGGCCATCCATAACATCCAAATGATACCAGTCTGCTTTGCTCTCGTTGAGCATCTTGCATTCTTCAGTTAGGTTTAAAAAATTTGCGGCTAATAACGATGGGGCTATGATGGGCATTGTTTATAATGTTTTAAATAAGCTGTAAAGTTAATTTATTATTCCTCACTTAAAATGTATAATTTATTTTGCTGTTAATTTTTCCAAAGCTGTTTTTGCTTCAATATAATCAGGTGAATACATGAGTGCTGTTTTATAGTTATCAATAGCATCGGCTGGTTTGTTTTGCTTTTCAAGGCAACGTCCAAGCCAGTAATAACCTTCGTCAAAATTGTTTTGTAAGGTAACGGCTTTATTCAAAACAGTAACCGCATCCTGGTATTTTCCCATATCATATAAGGCGATCGCTTTTTCTCTGTATGCAATCATATATGTGTATTCTATGCTAATGCATTTATCAAAAAAAACAATGGCTTTTTCTTTTTCGCCGGTGTAATTAAAATACAATCCTTTTATAAAAAATGCCTCCATACTGGTAAGCGAATTTTTTGATTGCAACAATAAGTAAGCCATCTGTAATGCTTTAATATTTTTGGTTTGTGCATACAGCGATCCTAACAAAATAATATAGCGAGGTTGTGGATTTATTTGTACTGCAGTCTCATAACATTTTATAGATTGTAAAGTATCTCCATTTTCAAAATGCAAAGTGGCTATAATGTCCCAAAGCCTTTCGTTTAAACTATCTTTTTCTATAAATTTATTTACTGTACCAATTGCTTTATCCAAATCAGCACTATCTCGATAATATTGTATCAATTCCTCTTTCGGTAAATTGAGATCGGGAAATTGGGTTATGGAGTCGTTTAAAATTTGTTCTCTATTTACCTCTTGAAAAGTGGTTTTAATTGGTTCCTTTTCCTGATCTTGATTATTGCAGGATATGATACTTATTAGTAGAACCAAATAGGCTAGTATATATTTGACCATATTGCAAAAGTAGGGGCTCTTGTTAGTATGTAGATGACAATTTTCTGACAATTTAAATTTTAATATAAATTATCTTTGGGCAGTAAATTTAAACGAATGAATAAATTATTTATTTCAACTGTATTTTTTGTTCTAGTTATTGCTTTGGTTTCTTTTAAAAATGGGGTCATTAATATTGACGAGCATATATTGGATAAGGACACTATTGTTTTTGAAGGGGAAAAACATTTTGCTAATGTGCAGCAATTAACCTTTGGAGGCGACAATGCCGAAGCCTATTTTAGTTTTGATGGTAAGTATATTGTTTTTCAAAAATCAAATCCTAACGAAGGAATACTGTGCGACCAAATTTGGATGGGAAAAGTGCCTGCTTATGGCGAAAAATTTGAACCTAAATTAGTAAGTACAGGAACAGGTAGAACAACCTGCGCTTATTTTTATCCTGATGGCAAGCATATTGTTTATGGTTCCACACATTTGGGCAACACCGAATGTCCACCGGTGCCAAATAGAAAAAAATATGGTAATAAATATATATGGGCTATTTACGAAAGCTTTGATATTTTTAAAGCAGACTTAAATGGTAAAATTGTAAAGCAGTTAACAAAAAAAGGGGGGTATGATGCCGAAGCTACGATATCTCCAAAAGGGGATATTATTTTATTTACTTCTATGCGCAATGGTGATTTAGACTTATATACAATGGATTTAAATGGTAAACATGTTAAACGTATTACCCACACTTTAGGTTATGATGGGGGGGCATGGTTTAGTCCGGATGGAACTAAAATAATATGGAGGGCATCAAGGCCCAAAACATTAGAAGAGACAAAAGAGTATAAAGATTTATTAAAAGAAAATTTAGTAGCGCCAACTCATATGGAAGTTTGGGTAGCTAATGCAGATGGAAGCAATGCGCATCAAATTACATTTTTAGAGCAGGCAAACTGGGCACCTAATTTTACACCGGATGGCAAGCACATGATTTTTTGTAGTAACCACGAATATAAAAGAGGCTTTCCTTTCAATATGTACTTAACAGATCTTGAAGGAAAAAATATGGAAAAAATAAGTAGAGATAAAGGTTTTGATGCTTTTCCTATGTTTAGTCTCGATGGAAAGAAATTTATTTTTTGTAGCAATCGAAATAATGGTGGCACAAGAGATACTAATATTTTTATTGCCGATTGGGTGGAGTAGGGTTGAGAGTTAAGAGTCTTTACGTGTCCTAACTCCCTAAGCCATTAGGGGTTCACAGTTCTATCACCTCGCAGTCTTTCATTTCTGCGCCATCAATTACAAATCGGATTATTGTTCTTACTTTATGCCAACCTTGTTTACCGGCAGCGCCGGGGTTCATATGCAAACATTTTAGTTTATCATCGTACATGACCTTTAATATATGGGAGTGGCCACTTATAAAAAGGTGTGGTTGGTGTATTAATATTTCTTCTTTTGTTTTGGAATTGTATTTTGGTGGATAGCCACCAATATGTTTCATCATCACTTTTACCCCTTCGCACATAAAAATTAACTGTTCAGAAAATTCAGATCTAATGTCATGTCCATCTATATTTCCATAAACCCCCCTTAAAATTTTTTTTTCTTTTATTTTTTTAGATATTTCTAGAGTTCCAAAATCTCCGGCATGCCAAACTTCGTTACAATTTTTAAAATGTTCTAAGATAGAATCATCTAAGTAATGATGTGTATCTGAAAGTAATCCAATTTTAACCACGGTTTATATATATATTAATTGTAAATTTACAATAACAAATAAAGCGAATGCCTTTTAATCGAAACTTCACTTATTTTATTGACAAACGAAACTGGAAATACTGTTTCCTACTTGCAGCTCTTGCACTATGCGTGCATTAATAATGCAATCGTGTAAATTTTTTTCATATTTAATTACAATATTATGGCACATTATTATACTTTAGGATCAATTCCTCATAAACGACATACCCAGTTTCGTAAGCCCGATGGGAGCTTATATTCCGAACAATTATTTTCAACAGAAGGCTTTGCCGATGACTACGCCTTGTTATATCACTGTTACCCGCCAACAATGATTACAAAAACAGATGAGCCTATTGATGTGTCGCCAAAAATAGCAGAAGAAAAAATGCTTAAGCACCGCAGTTTTGAAGGCTTTAAAGTTAAGCCAGAGGAGGATTATTTGCTAAGTCGTAAAGCGGTGTTGGTAAATAACGATTGTCATATTGTGTTGGCTGCGCCTACAAAAAGTATGGTTGATTATTTTTATAAAAATGCAGATGCTGATGAGATGATTTTTGTGCATGAGGGAACAGGTAAAGTAAAAACACAGTATGGAGAATTACCTTTTAGCTATGGAGACTATATTATAATACCAAGGGGTACTATATATCAAATTGAGTTTAACAATGATAAGAATCGTTTATTTATTGTAGAATCATTTACGCCGCTGCGATTTCCAAAGCGATATGTGAGTAATCTTGGTCAGTTGATGGAGCATGCGCCATTTTGCGAAAGAGATATACGTACACCACAGGATCTTAAAATGCATGATGAGCATGGTGATTTTTTAATTAAAACAAAAAAGAAAGGCATTTTATATGGGTTACATTATGGCACACATCCTTTTGATGTGGTAGGATGGGATGGGTGTTGCTATCCTTATATTTTTTCTATCCATGATTTTGAACCAATAACTGGGAGGGTACATCAACCGCCGCCTGTGCATCAAACTTTTGAAACTAATGCATTTGTAGTTTGTTCATTTGTGCCTCGTTTATACGATTACCATCCCAATGCTATTCCTGCACCGTATAATCATAGCAATATTGATAGTGATGAAGTGCTTTATTATGTAGCGGGTGAGTTTATGAGTAGAAAACATGTAACACAAGGGATGATCACTTTACATCCTGCAGGCATACCGCATGGACCGCACCCTGGCGCTGTTGAAAAAAGCATAGGGATAAAGGAAACGGCTGAGTTAGCCGTAATGATAGATACATTTCGTCCTTTACAACTAACAGAAGATGCGTTATCAATTGAAAACGATGGTTATGTAATGAGTTGGGCCGAGTAAGAATTCGCCTAGTGGCGAATTCTTACTTGCTGAATTATAAAAAATTCTTAAATTGTTAATATAAAAACAAAAAATTATGATACAATTTAATGAAATTAAAGTTGGTGATTATTTAATTGCCGATAATGCGGGAGATAAAAAACAAGGGGAAGTAACAGATCTAAATCATAACGAAAAGCAGGTTTGTATAAATAATGGGGTACAGGATTTTTGGTATGAAACAGTTCAGTTGAGTGCAATACCCTTGGATGATACGCAATTGAAAAAACTAAAATTTAATAAAGAAGTAAATGCAGACGGCACTATTAAATACATGAAAGGGGCTTTTAGAATGATGTTGTTGGCAAATAATGATTTTTCGAAGTTTGAGATTTGGTATCGTGATGAGCATCGGCATATTATACATCCGATATTTGTACACCAACTTCAAAATCATTATTATGATATGACCAAAGTGTATCTTAATGAAGAGGTTTATAATTAAGGAATTAAGTTTTTATAAAAAGCGAAATATTTTAAGTGAATCTTTATTTCATAATATTTGTATTTGTAATATTATTTTTAAAAGTTGTTGTTTTTAGACCTCTCAAAAGGTAAAAATCCCATATTTTCTCTTTTTTTGTAAAAAAACTAAGGAATTGTTGATAATTCAAACTGATTTTTGCTTTTAATTAAATAATTACTCCTATCTTTGCGCTCCCAAAATTATGGCTAAACAGGCACTCATTAAACAGGATGGAGTAATAATTGAAGCGTTGAGCAATGCTATGTTCAAGGTTAAATTAGAAAATGGGCATGAAATTTTAGCTACTATTTCAGGTAAAATGAGAATGCATTATATACGCATTTTGCCTGGGGATAAGGTTGGGGTAGAAATGAGTCCTTATGATTTAACAAGGGGAAGAATCATTTTTAGGTATAAATAAATAGATTATTCATTATTAAGTAATACAATAAAAATCAAGTACAATGAAGGTTAGAGCTTCAATTAAAAAACGCAGCACAGATTGCAAGATTGTAAGAAGAAAAGGCATACTGTATGTAATTAATAAAAAAAATCCTCGGTTTAAGCAAAAACAAGGGTAATAATAAATAAACAATTGACAGAAGTTAATTGTGTATTTGCATTTTTAAAAGAAACGTAAAAACAAATAAAAGAATATGGCTCGTATTGCCGGTATAGATCTACCAAAAAATAAAAGAGGCGAAGTTGGCCTTACCTACATTTACGGCATTGGTCGTGCTACTGCCCAGTATATTTTAAATAAGGCGGGCATTGACTTTAGTAAAAAAGTTAATGAGTGGAATGATGATGAGCAAAATGCTATTCGTAATGTAATAAATAACGAATTTAAAACCGAAGGTGCTTTACGCAGTGAAACCCAGATGAACATTAAGCGGTTATTAGATATCGCTTGTTACCGAGGTTTACGTCATCGTAAGGGTTTACCAGTTCGCGGTCAACGAACACGTACCAACAGTCGTCAAAGAAAAGGTAAGCGTAAGACAGTTGCGGGTAAAAAGAAAGTAACTAAGTAAAATGATGGACGATTTATTTAAGCGAATGGTTCATTTAATATAGACTTCAATTATTTTGAAACAATACCAGATTGCAAAGAAGTCGGCAGGAGGGTTGGTTCAGTCTCGCCTAAAGTGAGATAATATTTTTAAAAGATTACCTATTTAGATTAAATTATGGCAAAAGCACAAGGAGTAAAAGCATCCTCAAAAAAAAGAGTAGTAAAAGTTGATAGCTACGGAGATGCACACATTACTGCAAGTTTCAACAACATTATTATCAGTTTAACCAATAAGCAAGGCCAGGTAATAAGCTGGAGCAGTGCAGGTAAAATGGGTTTTAGGGGTTCTAAAAAGAACACGCCTTATGCGGCTCAGATGGCTGCTGCCGATGCAGCTAAGACCGCCTTTGATGCTGGGTTAAAAAGAGTGGATGTATTTGTTAAGGGACCTGGATCAGGCCGTGAAGGTGCTATCCGTTCTTTATCTCAAAATGGGATTGAAATTAACATGATTAAGGACGTTACACCTTTACCACATAATGGTTGTCGTCCTCCAAAGAAAAGAAGAGTTTAAACTAGTTGGCAATTTACAGTGGCATTTTGCCAACTGCCAACATTTATAATAAGGGTGCATTATTCATTTTAAAAGGTCTTTATAATGATGCATCGTCACTAAAAGACCACTATAACAATTATGGCACGTTACACAGGCCCCAAAACAAAAATCTCCAGAATCTTTGGAGAACCCATTACAGGTAATGGAAAATGGTTAACAAAAAACAGCAATCCTCCAGGAATGCATGGTGCTAACCGCAAGCGTAAAACTTTAGGCGAATATGCTTTACAGTTAAGAGAAAAGCAAAAAGCGAAGTACACTTATGGTTTGTTGGAAAAACAATTCCGCAAAACATTTGATGAAGCTGCTCGTCGTAAAGGAGTTACCGGAGAAAATCTTATTAAATTATTAGAAGCCCGTTTAGATAATACGGTATTCCGTTTGGGGATTTCTCCAAGCCGTCAGGGTGCACGTCAGTTAGTATCGCACAAGCACATTACTGTAAATGGTGAGGTTCTTAATATACCTTCTTACAGTTGCAAAGCCGGCGACATTATTGGGTTAAAAAACAAAAGTGCTTCTAATTCAGCTATCACCGGAAATTTACGCGGTAAAAATGCCAAGTTTAACTGGTTAGAGTGGAATGAAACTTCATCTCAAGGTACTTTTATCACTTATCCTGAAAGAGAAAGTGTTCCTGAAAATATTAAGGAACAACTGATAGTGGAATTGTACTCTAAGTAATACAACACCTCCGGACCCTAAAGAGGGAATTGCTGGAAATTTTGAAACAAATAATTAATTATTAATAAACCTCAAGCTCATAAAGTGTTTGGGATAAAAACAAAATACAAATGGGAATTTTAAGTTTTGTTAAGCCAGATAAAATCGTTCTTCAAAAAGCAACCGAGTTTGAAGCTATCTTCGAATTTCGCCCTCTTGAGCCAGGCTATGGCGTAACTATTGGCAACTCACTTCGCAGGGTTTTGCTTAACTCTTTAGAAGGTTACGCTATTATTGGAATCAATATTGTTGGTGCAGATCATGAGTTTGCAACACTTAAAGGTATTACCGAAGACGTTACCGAAATTATTTTAAACCTAAAGCAGGTTCGTATTAAGAATAAACTTGAGCAAGATGTAAATCTTGAAAAAGTAACTCTTTCTATTAAGAACAAAACGGAGTTTACTGCAGGCATGATTGGAGAAGCATCTCCAACTTTTGAAATCATGAATCCAGATTTGTTGATATGTACTATGGATAGCAGCGCTAAACTAGAGATTGAAATTACTATTGGCAAAGGCCGTGGATATGTTCCTGCTGAAGAGAACAAAGAAAAGAATTCTCATTTTGGATACATTGCGGTAGATGCAATTTATACCCCTATAAAAAATGTAAAATACGCTATTGAAAATACGCGTGTGGAGCAACGTACCGATTTTGAAAAATTAATTATGGAAGTGGTTACCGATGGTACTATTCATCCAGAAGATGCTGTAAAGCAAGCTAGCCGTATTCTAATACAGCACCTGATGATTATTACTGACGAGAATATCACCTTTGATACTAAAGAAGATAAAAAAGAAGATTTAGTTGATGAGCAAACTTTACAATTACGTAAAGTATTAAAGACACCATTGGAAGATCTTGATCTTTCTGTACGTGCTTTTAACTGTTTAAAGGCAGCCAAAATAAATTCATTAAGCGAGCTAGTTCAATACGAACAGGAAGACCTAATGAAATTTAGAAACTTTGGTCAGAAATCTTTGAGTGAGATTGAGCAAGTATTACACGAAAGAGGATTGAGCTTTGGAATGGATTTAAGTAAATTGAAATTAGATACTGAGTAAAAAATACTCATCCGCCCCTCAAAAGAGGTGGTACAGAGATTTTATAAAACAAGTAGTCTGTAATTCCTGACACGGTACAGACGAATTAAAACTAAAACGTCATGCGTCACGGAAACAAAGGAAATAAACTAAGCAGAACAGCTTCTCATAGAAGAGCCCTGTTAATGAATTTAGGCTGCCAGTTAATTACTCATAAAAGAATTACTACCACATTAGCTAAAGCAAAAGCCTTACGTGTTTACATCGAACCATTAATTACCAAAACAAAAAATACAACAAGCAAAGAAGCTATTATGCACAATCACCGTATTGTGTTTAGCTACTTAAGCGATAAAGCTGCAGTTAAGGAATTATTTACTGTAGTGGCTCCTAAGGTTGCAGCTCGCCCAGGTGGTTATACTCGTATTATTAAATTAGGTGCAAGAACTGGGGATAATGCCGAAATAGCTATGATTGAATTGGTTGACTTTAACGAAATTTATGGTAAAGGGCTTGCAACTACAGCTGAACCAGCCAAGAAAACACGTCGTGCTGGTGGAGCTAAGAAAAAAGTTGCTGAAACTGAGGTAGAAGCAACAACATCAGAAGCGACTACTAATGAAGCTACTGATACACCAACTGAAGAAAAAGCATAAGTTTGAAACTAAAATTTTATATAAGCTCCGATTTTATTATCGGAGCTTTTTTTATCAATTTATTTATTTGAAACTGACGTCACGTTTAAAATGTTATAAATTTTATTTGTTCAATATCTATTTCTATGCTTTACTTTGCAAAACATTTATAATAAATGCCTGAAACAAAAATACTCCCTGCCATTTTAATCTTAGCCGACGGCACCATTTTTAATGGCACTGCCTTTGGTAAAATAGGTACTGCTACTGGCGAAATATGTTTTAATACTGGTATGACTGGATATCAAGAGGTTTTTACAGATCCAAGTTATTACGGACAGGTGCTCATTATGAACAATGTACACATCGGTAACTACGGTGTAAAAACGGTTGATGTAGAGAGCGGGAGTGTAAAAGTAAAAGCTGTTATTGGTCGTAATTTGGAAGATAAATATAGCAGATTTATGGCTGACGCTTCTTTACAAGAATATTTTGAAGCAGAGGACGTGGTAGCTATTGATGACATTGATACCCGGGCATTAGTTGCACATATTCGTAAACAGGGAGCTATGAATTGCATTATATCTTCAGCAATTACAGATGTTACGCAACTGCAACAATTATTAAAGGAAGTTCCTTCTATGGATGGGTTGGAATTAGCCTCAATAGTTAGTACCAAAGAATCTTATTTTTTAGGGGATGAAAAAAGTGATTTGCGCATTGCAGTCCTTGATTTTGGCATCAAAAAAAATATACTTACTTGTTTAATAGAAAGAGGAGCATATGTAAAAGTGCATAATGCAAAAACATCTTTTGAAGAACTTGAAAAATTTAAACCCCACGCTTATTTTATTAGCAATGGTCCTGGCGATCCCGCTCCAATGGATTATGCAGTTAAAACAGTGAAACAAATTTTAGCAGCGAATAAGCCTTTGTTTGGCATTTGCCTCGGTCATCAATTACTGGCACTGGCTAATGATATTCCTACGTTTAAAATGCACCATGGCCATCGTGGATTAAACCACCCGGTAAAAAATATAATCAGCGGCAAGTCGGAAATTACTACACAAAACCATGGTTTTGGTGTTGATCCCAAGGTCGTAAGGGCAAATGCCAATATTGAAATAACCCACCTTAATTTAAATGACGATAGTATCGAAGGCATTCGTATAAAAGATAAAAAGGCTTTTTCTGTTCAGTATCACCCCGAAGCTACCCCAGGGCCTCAGGACAGTCGGTATTTGTTTGATGAGTTTGTATCAATGATACGCAGCAATTGATAAAGTACAGATTTGCACAGATTTTTTCATTAATCACAATTTGTATAATTTACGACCATGAAAATTTGTATAATCAACGGACCTAACCTAAACTTGCTTGGCAAAAGAGAAGTGGATATTTATGGAGATGAATCTTTTGACAATTATTTGCAAACAGTGCAGCAAAAATATCCTAATATGGATATTTCCTATTTTCAAAGTAATATAGAAGGAGAGTTGATTAATGAAATTCAGCGGGTGGGATTTACTGTTGATGGGATTATTTTTAACCCTGGAGGATACACTCATACATCAGTTGCTATTGGTGATGCTATTGCAGCAATAACAACGCCTGTAATAGAAGTACATATCTCTAATATTTTTTCAAGGGAAGAGTTTAGAAAAATCTCTCATGTTTCGGGTAAGGCTAAAGGGGTTATTAGTGGCTTGGGATTAAAGGGGTACGAACTGGCTCTTGAATCGTTTATAAAATAACTCTCAGTAGTAAAGCGTAGCCCGTATCTTCTTTAGGATTGTCTGCAATATTTACAATATGTAATCCAGAGCTTGACCATACCTTAAACAGATCGCCTTTTTTATGCTTTATCATTTCTTTATCAAGCTGCGGTAACATAACGCCTTTTATAAACCAACCCAGGTCGCCTCCTTTAGGAGCCGTTTCGTAATCCGCGCTGTATACACTTGCCTGAGCTGCAAATGTAGATTTCTTGTTTTTTATTTTACAGATAATGCTATCAGCTAGGGATTCTGCAAATTCTTTATCAAATATAGATGTATCTATAAGTATGTGCTGTATATGATAAAATGTGTTAGGAGCCTTCATCAATATTTTAACCAGTATCTTTTCTTTTTTAAAAGGCCCATAGGTTTTGCCTGTTTTACCATGATAAGCTAAGCTGTCGGCCTTGCCCATAAACTGAGCAATACTTACCACGGTTACTGTATCAATAAAATATTTTTTCTTGAGTATATATTTTACAAAGCCAATGGGATTTTGTGTTGTGTCTAGCGTTTTTTTTATATCTGCAATTGTTTGACTTTTTGCTGAAAAAAAAAGAGCTTGTAAAAATAAAAAGAGGCAGTAGTTTTTTAAAAGAATCATGTATTATTTAATTTTTTTGATGATTAACTTTACTTGTTTTTTCATTAGCTCCAAATCGGCAAGCTGATGCTGTATAAAGCTATTATCTTCTAAACGGCCAAGCACTTTATTCATTTCTTCGTTGTTATCATAAACCATTTTACGAAATGGATTACTATAGTCCTTTGCACGAGAATCAAAAATGCTTTTATACATCCATTGTTTAGTGCGCAATGCTTGTTGTAGCAATTGTATAAACAGGATAGGGGTAAATTGTTTAGTTGTTATGTTCAGTATCTCTAACAGTGCTGTGTAACCATGGTTTAATCGATCGACATTATAAGCGCCCCCCTGTTTTTTATAAAAATCATGTAGTTCAACCCAGCTTTTAACCTTCCCCGATTTAATATTACGTTTAATGGTTTCTATCTCCGATTTTTGAATTAACTGCCCGCCAATATTGAGCCATTTACTACGCTGCAGTTTTGCAGAGAGTGATTTTTTAAATTCATTAAAATTGGTAAATTTATTATGTAACATGTGCTTAAATAATTCCATGGTGCCATAATACTGAATGAGTTCTTTGAAAATTAAAATAGCATTTGGTACTTTATGTAATACGGTCTTGCGGTTGGTATTTTCCCATCCTTTTATTTCTGCAGTTCCTAAATTATCTGGTTTTAATTTTTCTAAAAGTTTAACTGAATCAAATAATTCATTAATGGTATCAGGTGCCAGAAAATTATATTCAATAAATTGTATTTTTTCTGTTCTTCTGTCACGGGCAATATATTTCCATTCGTTACGTGCTATGGCATACATGTTATACATAAACCAGTAGCCTGGTACAGCAACTAATTTATCATGTGCAACATCATTACTTATTAAACAAAAAGGGATAGGAATATTTAATTCAGCCGGAAAATCGCCTTTAGCTATAATGGTAAAGGATGCAAATTTTGAATTATGTTTTAAGCTTACACATAGCCCGGGCCAAAATCCTCTACTAGCAATAATTTCACCATCTGCACTCCGACTATTATGGTTGCTGCCAATTGTGGTACCTGCGGCTATATTACTTTGTCCCATTAGAACTGCAGCACATAAAAATGAATTGTTATGATGCTGTTCATGTGCTGGAAAAATTAATGAATTTAACACTTCGCAACAAGATATTGTAGAGTTGTTCCCTAAAAAAGAATTAATAAGTCTAGCACCGTATTTTAATTGAGAATGAGATGACATCACAAAACGAACTGCTTTTACGCCATAAAATATTCTACAACCAAAGCCCACAATTCCATTTACTAGCTCGCAGCCTTCCCCAATTTGTGTTGTACGATTTTCGTCACTGTTTACAGTAATGTTTTTTAATTTATTTGCGCCTTTAAAATAAGCGTCGGTGCCAACTAATACATCTTTGATAATCTTACAGTTTTTAATAACTGTTCTATCTCCTATTTTACCATAATACCCTCGTTGATTATCAAAGCATTTTTCAGTAAATTCTTTAAACTTATTAAGCAAGGCATCATCTTCTCTGTACTTGCTCCAAAGCCAAGCATCGCCTGTTAACATGCCATTAAAAGGAATCACATTTCTACCTCCGGACTCGTTGCCGAGTTCCATCCATACCCTTGTAGCTTCTTCTTCTCCTTTTTTTATAATGCCATTCCCAAATTTTGCATAATCGGTTGTAGTGAGTTCATTTACATTAGCAATCATTACTTCGTTGCCAATAATATAATGACTTAAATAATTTACGTGATCAATACAAACATTATTGCCAATGTCGCTACTGATAATGGTACTGTTATATATACCTACAGACATCCGTAGGTTATGAAACTCCAGATAAAAAGATTCCAATTTACCAATACGTATCAAGCCATAAAACTTGCAATTTCTTACTAATTCGGGGTTAAACTGCTTAGCAACAAAAATTTTGTTCCAGTCGTCTGATGTATTTCTATTTCTAATTAATGTTTCAATATCCTGTGCTGTTAGTTTGCGGTAATCAACGCTATTTTTATTGTGTAGGTTACGAAGGTGATATTCATCTTTACCCTTTGGAAGGTATTTTTCATCTACAAAATTATAGCCAAGACTATTAACAGGATATTTTTTTATGATATTCATACAGTAAGTGGGTAATTAAATAATTGTTAATGTATATTTTATTCCTGCAATATTTTTAAATTAATTTCCTGAATATATTTCCTTTACCTCAAGTTAACTATATCATTGTACAGCAAAAAATGCTTATTATTCCACCGTAACGCTTTTAGCCAGGTTTCTTGGTTTATCCACATCAACGCCTTTTGCAATGCCGATATAGTAGCTTAGTAACTGCATGGGGATACTACTTAACATGGGTGCAATTATATCATCTGCAAAAGGCACAAAAAATACGTCGTCTGCCATCCCGGGTATTATTTCATCACCTTCGGTAATGATAGCAATTACTTTACCTTTACGCGCTTTAATCTCTTGTATATTGCTTACAATTTTTTCGTGATACAAGTCTTTGGTTGCAATAAATACTACTGGTAAATTTTCGTCAACTAAGGCAATAGGACCATGTTTCATTTCAGCTGCAGGGTAACCCTCGGCATGTATATAAGATATTTCTTTTAATTTTAAAGCGCCTTCTAATGCAATCGGAAAATTATATCCTCGGCCTAAGTATAAGGCATCGGATGCGTCTTTGTATTTTAATGCAATGGTTTTAAGTTGCTCAGCAGACTTTAAAATAGCATCTACTTTTTCGGGTACTGCTTCCAGCTCCAACAATAAATTTTTATATCGGTCCTCACTAATAGTACCTTTTTCATTTGCAATTTTTAATGCCATCATCACTAATACAGCTAACTGCCCAGTAAATGTTTTTGTAGAAGCAACACCAATTTCTGGACCGGCATGCGTATAAGCTCCGCCATCACTAATTCTGGCAATAGATGATCCTACCACGTTAACAACACCAAAAATGATAGCGCCATTTTCTTTGGCTCTTTCAATAGCCACTAAAGTATCGGCGGTTTCGCCACTTTGTGATATGGCAATAATAATATCGCCTTTATTAATAATTGGATTTCGATATCTAAATTCAGAAGCATATTCTACTTCAACAGGGATGCGACACAATTCTTCAATAATATATTCGGCTAAAAGAGCCGCATGCCAGCTTGTGCCACAGGCAACAATGATTATTCGATTTGCATTTTTAAAATGGGTTATATTATTTTCAATGCCACTCATAGTGATGGTTCCTGCAGCGGCATCTAGGCGCCCCCTTAAACAGTCGTTTATAGTACTTGGCTGTTCGAATATTTCTTTAAGCATAAAATGTTCGTAGCCACCTTTTTCAATGGCTGCTAGTTCCATATCTAGCTTAGTAACAAAAGGAGTAATTTGTTCGTTACCAAGGTTTTTAAGAATTAATTCATTAGGACGAACAATAGCCAATTCGTAATCGTTCACATATACCACTTCTTTAGTGTATTCCAACATAGGTGATGCATCAGATCCTAAAAAATGCTCTCCCTTACCAACACCAATTACTAAGGGACTTCCTTTTCTTGCAGCGATAATAGTATCTGGGTTCTCTGCATCAAGCAATAAAATTACATAAGTACCAGTTACTCGTTTTAAAGCTATTCTTAATGCTTCTTCTAGATTGCACTGATTATTTTCTTTAATTTCTTCAATAAAATTCAATAAAATTTCGCTATCTGTATCGCTACTAAAAACATATCCTTTATTTACTAATTCTTTTTTTAGCTGGGCATAGTTTTCAATAATACCATTATGTATCATGACTAGTTTGCCGCTAGCAGAGCTATGCGGGTGAGCATTTTTATCATTAGGTTCGCCATGGGTAGCCCAACGTGTATGGCCAATACCGGTATGTCCATGTAAATCTTTTCCTATAATTGCATTCTCTAAATCAGCAACACGGCCCTTCTTTTTATACACTTTTAATCCATCATTAAGCAATGCAACGCCAGTGCTATCATAACCCCGGTATTCTAGTCTTTTTAAACCTGATATTACAATAGGGAAAGCCATTTTAGAACCCGTGTAACCAACAATTCCACACATAATAAATAAGTTTAATATTTCTTCTTAAGGATAATGCCACAATTTAATAAAAATGTAATCAAAAGCACATTTTATAAGGGTATCAAATATTAATTTATTAGTAATAACCTATTTTAGTATAAATAAACTTGTACCAATGAATCATATATTTATTTTTTTTGTGTTTCTGAGTTTACAACATAAAGTTATTGCCCAGCGGGAGATAGAAGTGACAAAAATTTTTATTGTTAGGCATGCAGAGAAAGAATCTGGTCAAGATCCTTTATTAACTAATAGTGGCAATATTCGTGCCGGTGATCTAATGCGCCATCTTCAATATGAAAGTATTAAAAAAATATATGTAAGTCAATACCGGCGTACGCAAAATACGGCCGATAGTTTAAGGTTACAGTTAAAAATTGATACGGTACATTATATTGCAGATACATTATGCAATTACTTGGTTGATGCCATTATAGAACACAAGGATTTTGGAAAAACAATTTTGATCATTGCACATAGCAATACCATGCCACAAATTATTCGAAAGCTAGGGGTATTGGATTATCCTTATGGAGATATTGCCAACAATAAATACGATAATTTATTTATAGTAACTTATAAAAAAGGGAAAGCAAAATTAAAGCTTATGAAGTATGGTTCTAGATCGGCTATTGAGGCTATGCATTAGTTATAATAATACGTCGCTTAAAAAAATATATGCCACCGAAAAATAAATAATAATACCAGTAACGTCTACAAGCGTAGCTACAAATGGAGCAGAAGATGTAGCTGGATCTAATTTCATCCGCTTTAAAAAAATGGGGAGCATAGATCCTGCGAGGGTACCCCATAAAACTACACCTAAAACTGAAATGCCAGTTACCAGGGCTAACAATAATGTATGGGTGCCATATAAATGAGGCTCTACATAACTCCACATAAAAGTTCTTAAAAATCCAACTAGTCCTAAAATGCCACCTAAAACAAAACCACTTTTAATTTCTCTTTTTAAAATTTTTAACCAATCGGCAATAGTAATTTCAGCTTTTGCCATGGCTTGAATAATTAATGTGGATGCTTGACTTCCGGTATTTCCGCCACTTGATATAATTAGCGGCACCAGCATATTTAACACCAGTACTTTTTTAATTTCATCTTCAAAAAAACTCATGGCACTTGCGGTTAGCAATTCTCCGGCAAACAGAATGATGAGCCATGGGGCTCGTTTTCCTATCAGTTTCCAAAAAGGCATATCTAAGTATGGCTCATCGAGGGCTTCGGTACCACCAATTTTTTGTATGTCTTCGCTAAACTCTTCTTCAGCCACCCAAAGAATATCATCAATAGTAACTATACCCAATAAAATATTGTTATCATCAATTACCGGCAATGCTACTCGATTATTCATTTTAAAGACTTCACTTGCACTTTCTTGATCGTCATTAACATGTAATGAAATAAAACGTCCATCCATTAAATCAATTACTTTTGTTTCGGGCTCTGCCAAAATAAAATCACGTATTCTTATATGGTCTAATAATTCGCCTTTAGTATTGATTACATAAATTACATCAATAGTTTCGCTGCCTCTAGCATGTTTTCTAATGGTCTCAAAAACTTCAGCTACTGTATTTTCTTCAAATACATATACATAATCGGGTGTCATTATCCTACCCATGCTATTTTCAGGATATCCTAGCAATTCCAAAGTATCTCTTCGCTCGTTAGGGTCTAAGGTCTTTATTAAATCACGTACAATGCTAGTAGGGAGTTCTTCTAAAAAAGCAACCCGATCATCGGCAGGGAGTTCATTTAATAACTCCGTTGTTTTAATGGGGGGTAAATTTTTTATAATCCTTTTTTGGGTAGGTAATTCAAGTATTTTAAAAACACTTGAAGCGCGGTGTATGGCAAGTTGAGAAATTATTTGACATTCAAAATCTTCGTTTTCGTAGATTAGGTTGGCTACATCACTGATATTCTGGTCATTCAAAAAATCTTGAATGGCCAGTTTATCTTCAGAGGCAATGACCTCTTCAAACTGCTGTTGTATTGATATTTCATCTAATGCTGATGACATCGGTACTTTGTTATTAAATTGCACTGTAATTGAGCCGCAATTTAGTCCATTTTTTTTAATTAACAGATATGCGAAAATCTTATTTATTTGTACAAAATACAGTTCGAAAGGGGAGGGGTGTTTTTACACGTGAACGCATTGCTGCAGATACTGTTATTGAAATTGCGCCAGTGATAGTGATGGAAAAAGTAGATAGAGTATATCTAGATAAAACTTTATTGCACGATTATATTTTTGAATGGGGAAAAAACAATGAAAAATGTTGTATGGCGCTTGGGTTAATTCCAATTTACAATCATAGTTACAAAAGTAATTGTGAGTATTTTATGGACTTTGAAGATGAATCTATTTTAGTTAAAACAGTAGGTGTAATTGAAAATGGGGAAGAGCTAACTATAAATTATAATGGCGATTGGAATGAGAGTAAAAAAGTTTGGTTTGATGTAAATGAATAAGCTTTCTTATTACCAAAGAGCTTATTCATTTATTATATTAATTGCATGTGAATTTTATTTTGAAGCTTCCAATTCTCTTCTAATAATATTTAATGCTGCACCAGCTTTAAACCATTCAATCTGCTGTTTGTTATAAGTATGATTTACTTGGATGGTATCTGAAGTTTCATCGGTATGATTAAATGTCATTTGAAGTGGAACTCCTGGAGTAAAGTGGGTTAATCCGATAATATCAATGTTATCATCTTCCTTAATTTTATTATAATCTTCTTTATCAGAAAATGTTAACGCTAGCATACCCTGTTTTTTTAAATTGGTTTCATGAATTCTTGCAAAAGATTTTACAAGTACTGCACGTACTCCAAGAAATCTAGGTTCCATAGCAGCATGCTCTCTTGACGACCCTTCGCCATAATTTTCATCTCCAACAACAACCGTACCCAATTTGGCAGCCTTATACGCTCTTTGTGTGCCGGGCACAGTGCCATATTCGCCGGTCAATTGATTTTTTACGTTGTCGGTTTTTTCGTTGAAGAAGTTTAGTGCGCCAATCAGCATATTATTACTGATATTATCTAGATGGCCACGAAACTTTAACCATGGGCCTGCCATAGAAATATGATCTGTGGTGCATTTGCCTTTTGCTTTGATCAAGAGTTTTAATCCTTTAAGATCGGTGCCTTCCCAGGCTGCAAAAGGATCCAGTAACTGAAGCCTGTCGGATGTTGGTGAAACAATAACTTCTACAGCACTGCCATCAGCAGCAGGTGCCTGGAAACCTGCATCTTCAACAGCGAAACCCTGCGGTGGCATTTCAATACCCAATGGTTCTTCCAGTTTAAATTTTTCTCCTTTATCATTTGTAAGGTAATCTGTAAGCGGATTAAAAGAAAGGGAACCGGCAATAGCCAATGCTGTGGTTATTTCGGGCGAAGCCACAAACGCATGTGTATTTGGATTACCGTCATTGCGCTTTGAGAAATTTCTATTGTAAGAAGTTACGATTGAATTTTTTCGGGTTGGGTCGGTTGAATGCCTTGCCCACTGGCCGATACAAGGGCCACATGCATTTGCCAATACCACACCGCCCATCTTTTCAAAAGTATCTAAGTAACCATCCCGGGCCACTGTATACCTCACCTGCTCCGATCCTGGTGTAATGGTAAACTCTGCTTTTGCTTTATACCCATGATCAGTTGCTTGTTTTGCAATTGAAGCTGCCCTTGTAATGTCTTCGTAAGAAGAGTTGGTGCAGGAACCGATCAATCCAACTTCTAATTTATCGGGCCAGCCATTTACAGCAACGGCATCGGCAAGTTTTGAAATGGGCCATGCCAGGTCGGGCGTAAAGGGGCCGTTGATATGTGGCTCCAGTTCACTTAAATTAATTTCAATAACCTGGTCAAAATATTGTTCAGGGTTTGCATATACTTCATCATCACCAGTTAGATGTGCTGCAATAGCATCGGCAGCTTCTGCTACATCAGCCCTTTCGGTACCTTTTAAATATTCGGCCATTTTTTCATCATACCCAAAAATAGAAGTGGTGGCGCCAATCTCGGCACCCATATTACAAATGGTTCCTTTTCCGGTACATGATAAAGACTTTGCACCATCACCAAAATATTCAAGTATTGCACCTGTACCACCTTTTACAGTAAGTATGCCGGCAACTTTTAAAATAATATCTTTTGAAGCCGTCCAGCCGCTTAATTTACCCGTGAGTTTTACACCGATCAATTTTGGAAATTTCAGTTCCCAGGGTAATCCAGCCATTACATCACAGGCATCGGCACCGCCTACACCAATGGCTACAATGCCCAGGCCGCCTGCATTTACGGTATGACTGTCGGTACCAATCATCATCCCTCCGGGAAATGCATATTGTTCCAATACCACCTGGTGAATGATACCTGCACCCGGTTTCCAGAAACCAATGCCATATTTATTTGAAACTGAGGCCAGGAAATCATACACTTCTTTATTCTGTGTTTTTGCCCTCGACAGATCTTCAACGGCGCCAACTTCGGCCTGTATCAGGTGATCGCAATGTACAGTAGATGGAACGGCAACCTGCGTTCTGCCGGCCTGCATAAATTGTAAAAGTGCCATCTGTGCTGTAGCATCCTGCATAGCTACCCGATCTGGAGCAAATTCCACATAATCTTTTCCTCTTTCAAATGCATTGGTTGCAGCTCCCTGCCAAAGATGGGCATATAAAATTTTTTCGGTCAAAGTAAGTGGTTTGCCAGTTGCTTTACGGGCAGCATCAATACGGCTACCAAAGTTGCTATACAACTTTTCAATCATTTCAATGTCGAAGGCCATGTGTGTAATTTAATAATGTGCTAATGTGTAAATAGGCTAATGAAACCCAATAGTTTAATGGGTAGCAAACAGGCTGTTTTACGAGATGCAAATTTACGAAATTAGAATGATTTTTTAAAGCCTTTGTTTTTAGAAGAAAATCTATTTAATTTAGCAGTATGAATAGAGTTAAACATTTTATTGAATGGCATATTTTTGGTGTTTGCGCTGCCATTGGCGAAAAATTGGGTATTGCTACTTCTACTATCCGTAAATATTTTATCTATATGTCGTTTATGACATTCGGTTCCCCAATTATCATATATCTTTTTTTTGCATTTTGGATAAATATAAAACGCTATATATTTAACGCAAGAAGAAATCCGTTGAGAAATCTTTAAAGTTAAAACCTAAAAGATTTTTTACTTTGAATTTTCATTTAAATTCTTAACTTCTGATTTCTTCATTAAATAACTTTCCTAATTCTCACTAATTTTTCCAACAACGGTTCTAGTAAATCTAATTTTAGCATATTAGCGCCATCGCTTTTTGCCAGAGCAGGATTAGGGTGGGTTTCTATAAATAATCCATCGGCACCCGTTGCAATGGCGGCCTTAGAAATCGTTTCAATTAACTCTGGATTGCCTCCAGTAATACCCCCAATTTGATTTGGCTGTTGTAAAGCATGTGTGCAATCCATAATAACTGGTACATTAATTTCTTTCATCCAGGTAATATTGCGATAATCTACAACCAAATCGGTATAACCAAAGGTATTCCCTCTTTCTATAAGCCCAACTTTTTCATTCCCTGCGGCATTAATTTTTTCAACCGCAAATTTCATTGAAGGCCCGCTTAAAAATTGTCCCTTTTTTACATTAACTATTTTACCTGTTTTTGCTGCAGCAATCAATAAATCTGTTTGCCGACAAAGAAAAGCAGGTATCTGTAATATATCTACATACTCAGCTGCCATAGCTACTTCTTCAGCAGTATGAATATCTGTTGTTGTAGGGATACCAAATCTTTCGCCAACTTGCTTTATCAACGCTAAAGCAAGTTTATCTCCAATGCCCGTAAATGAATTGGCTGATGTGCGGTTTGCTTTTCGATAAGAGGCTTTGAATATATAAGGGATTTGTAGTCTATTGCAAATTGCCAAAACTTTTTCGGCAATTTGCATAACTATTTCATTACTTTCTACTACACATGGCCCTGCGATTAAAAAAAAATTATTTTCGGTATACTTTTGACCGTTGAACAAATCCTTTAAATATTTTTCCATAACGTAAAGTTACGTTGTAATTTGATTATACTGCTTATTGCAAATTGTAGAGATAATAGAATGAGCAATAAGTATTGACTATTGCCTGCATTAATAAATTCGTAAAATTCGTAAAATTCTATGAAATTCGTGTAATAAATAAAGTTATGGTAAAAGAAAGAATATTGGTTATTGGTGCTTCTGGCCAAATTGGAGTAGAACTTACCTTAGCGCTTCGAAAGATGTATGGTAATGCCAATGTTATAGCATCTGACCTGCGAGAAGAAAATGATTTACTAAAAGGAACAGGCCCTTATGTAAGTATGGATGTAATGAATAAGAAAATGCTGCATTTGCAAGTCATTAGGCAAGGGGTTACACAAATTTATTTACTAGCTGCAATTCTTTCTGCTACTGGCGAAAAAAATCCACACTTGGCCTGGAGTTTAAATATGCAGAGCTTATTAAATGTGCTTGATATTGCCAAAGAAGAACATTTACATAAAGTATATTGGCCTAGTAGCATTGCTGTATTTGGTCCTACATCTCCAAAACAAGATTGTCCGCAACAAACTATTATTGAGCCCACAACTGTTTATGGAATTAGTAAATATGCTGGCGAATTTTGGTGTAATTATTATCACCAACGGTATGGTATTGATGTAAGAAGTTTGCGTTACCCAGGTCTGATTAGTTATAAAAGTGCACCTGGTGGCGGCACCACGGATTATGCAATAGAAATTTTTCATACAGCCCTTGAAGAAAAAAAATATGAATGTTTTTTACGAGAAGATACCTATTTACCAATGATGTATATGCCAGATGCTATTAGGGCTACTATAGAATTAATGGAAGCTGATGCATCTAATATTACCGTTAGAACATCCTATAATCTCTCGGGTATGAGCTTCTCACCTAAAGAAATAGCCGCTGAAATAAAAAAACATATTCCTGATTTTTCAATTAGTTACAAACCTGATTATAGGCAGCCAATTGCGGATAGTTGGCCACAGAGCATTAATGATATGGTGGCAAGAAAAGACTGGGGTTGGAAGGAAGATTTTGCTTTAGACCGGATGGTGGAGGATATGTTTAAAAATTTGTGATTGGCAATAGGATTTATTAAATCTCTGCTTAAAAAGACTATCTGTAATTTTTTAATATAATCCAAGTACATCTTTCATGTTAAAAATACCAGTTTTGCCAGCTAGGTATTCTGCAGCTAAAACAGCTCCCTGTGCAAAACCATGTCGACTATGAGCTGTGTGTGTTATTTCAATATCATCAATAATAGAACTGTATTTAATGCTGTGGGTGCCATGTGCAGGATCTTCACGCTTACTTAAAATTACTAGCTCGAGTGGGTTTGTAGAGCTGTAGTTTACCCAATTTTTTTTACATAAAGTTTCTTTTAAAATTTGCTCTGCTAAAGTTATGGCCGTGCCACTTGGTGCATCTTTTTTTTGTGTGTGATGAATTTCTTCCATGCTCACTTCATAGTCTTTATGTCCATTCATCAACTGTGCTAATTTTTTATTCAATTCAAAAAATATATTTACACCCACACTAAAGTTGCTCGCATATAAAAAACTTCCATTTTTTTTGGCACAGTAATTTTTAATTTCTTCCCAATCTGTAAGCCAGCCAGTGCTACCACTTACCACTGCTATTCCTGCATCAAAACAATTACGTATATTTTCTTTTGCACTATTCGGGCCAGTAAATTCTATTGCTATATCACATTGTTGTAAATTTTCTTTTGTAAAAGAATCCTTATTATCAATATCTATTTTTAAATTAATGATATGCCCGCGTTGCAAGGCTATAGATTCTATTATTTTTCCCATTTTTCCATAACCAACTAATGCAATTTTCATACTAATAATTAAAGTGGTAAAAATATGTATTAAAGAAAATAAAGATAATTATTTTGTGTGATTTTTGCCAAAGTTTAATGCAATACTGATACCCTTAGTATTAGCCAGTGGACTGTAACCAGGTTTTATTTGTAGGGTTAAATTATCACTCACATCAAAAGTCTTGAGATGTGCATCAACAGTAGCATCCATAACATTTAAGCCCCAAAATAAAATAAAAAACAAAACAGTATAATCAACATTCTGTCTTACCTGATTTCTAAAACTTTTAATTCTGTCTGGCTGGTCTTTTACCGAATAATATGGTTGAGGAATTAGGTAATCATTTGCGGGGTTACCATCTGCCGAATTGGTATAAGCATTCTTTGCAGCTTTGTATTGCTTTACATTATTTCGAAAAATGTATGCAGTGGTGCCTAATGCGCCGTACACAATTGGAATTTTCCAATATTTTTTATTTGTTGCCTGCCCCCAACCTGGTAATATAGCAGAGCGGTAAGTGGCAATACGCGGGCTATATTTTTTTGAAATATCTGACTTAGTAAAAATATGGGCATTATTTTTTTTTATATCTTTTTTTTGCGCAAGAACAGGGCTGCTTATAAAAAATATATAGCCAACAAGCGTAAGAATGAATGCTTTAAACATTAAGATACGTTAATATTAAATTTGTCAAGTAATGCAGTTAGCTCGTCATTAGAATAGTACTCGAATAAAATACTGCCTTTACCTTTTTTACCTTGTTTTATTCTAACACGGGTATTAAAATGGGATACTAAATTATCTTCAATTTTTTTTAAATTAGCTGGGAGTGAGGAATTTACAGCAACTTTAACAGGCAATGAATAAAGGGTTCTTACTAACTCTTCAGTATGTCGCACAGACAATCCTTTCTTTTTTATTTCGTTAAAAATGTATAATTGTTTTTCAACTACATCAACATTAATTAATGCTCTAGCATGCCCCATACTTATTACTGCAGTGCGAACAGCCACTTGAATATCGGGGGGTAATTTTAACAAGCGAATATAATTTGTTACGGTACTTCTTTCTTTTCCCATTCTTTCGGCTACCTGTTCTTGTGTGTATTCCAACTCGTCCATTAGTCGCTTGTAACTTAAGGAAATTTCAATAGCATTTAAATCTTTTCGCTGTAAGTTTTCTAATAGAGATAACTCTAGTAATTGAGCGTCGTTAGCTTGTCTAATATATACGGGCACATTTTTTAAATCCGCAATTTTTGCCGCTCTTAAACGTCGTTCACCTGCAATGAGTCTGTATTTGCCATTTGGTAATTTAGATACGGTTAGTGGTTGAATGAGGTCGTGTATTTTAATTGATTCGGCAAGCTCATTTAAATCAACTTCATTAAAATCGTAGCGGGGCTGTTTTGGGTTTACTTCAATTTGATCTAATGCAATACGCATTGAGATTGCCGACTGTTCCACTAGTTCGGTTTTTAAATTTCCGGCAGTATTTTTTAAATCTGCATCAATGTTTTGTAATAAAACTCTGATTCCTTTTCCTAAGGCATCTTTTCTATTTGGATGAGTCATTTTAGTTTTACGTTTTTTAAGTTTTACATTTTAAGTTCAGTTTTTAAAGCATATTTAAAATACACTTTAGAACCTATAACTTGTTACTCTAAAATCCTATCTTGTTCTTTTATCTTAGTCATGTTGTTTTTTTGTAAAATTTCTTTGGCTAAGTTTAGATAATTGATAGCTCCCTTGCTATCTGAGTCATACAAAATAACAGGTTTCCCAAAACTAGGGGCTTCACTTAGTCTGGTATTTCGGTGTATGATACTGCTAAAAACAATATCCTCAAAATGACGACGCACTTCACTTACCACTTGATTGCAAAGGCGTAGTCGACCATCGTACATTGTCATCAAAATGCCTTCAATTTTTAAATCCGTATTTAATCTGCTCTGTACTATTTTAATGGTGTTTAATAATTTTCCTAATCCTTCTAATGCAAAAAATTCGGTTTGTACAGGCACTACCACACTATTGGCAGCCGTTAACGCATTTACAGTTATTAATCCTAAAGAAGGAGAGCAGTCAATAATAATAAAATCATACTCATCTCTAATGGGTTCTAATATTTTTTTTAGTACCATTTCGCGGTTAGGATAATTAATCATTTCAATTTCGGCACCTGCTAAATCAATATGTGAAGGCAGCACATATAAAAAAGGGATATCCGATTTTAAAATCATGTCTTTTGCCAATGCTTCGTTTACCATGCAATCATACAAACTCTGTGTAATATTATGTAAATCAAAACCAGTTCCAGTTGTGCTATTAGCTTGTGGATCAGCATCTACCAGTAATGTTTTAAACTCAAGCACAGCCAAACTTGCTGCCAAATTAATAGCTGTGGTTGTTTTACCAACACCGCCTTTTTGATTTGCTACTCCTATTATTTTTGCCATATTATCGTTATATGTTGTGCCGCATCCTAAATTAAGCACAGCTGTTATTTATATTATTATTGTTTCGCCAATTACCGGAAGCTTTAATTCCAGTTCATTTTTAATAAATAATTCAATTGCTTTTTGATGATCTATTTTAATAATGCCAAAGGTATCGTAATGTACTCCAATTACCATTTTAGTTTGTACCATTTTTGCTGCTTGTATGGCGTCTACTATGCCCATTGTAAAATTGTCGCCAATAGGCAGTATGGCAAAATCAATTTGTGCAAACATCGGAATTAGTTGCATATCCAGTGTTAATGCGGTATCTCCGGCGTAATAAAAGTTGCTTTCTTCATTTATAATAATAAAACCTAGTGGGTTGCCACCATAGCTTCCATCAGGCAAGCTTGAAGAATGAATGGCATTAACCACTTTTATAGTGCCAAAATCAAACGTCTTTTTTCCCCCAATATTCATAGGGTGATATTTTTCGATGCCCTTAGCTGCAAACCACATAGCTACCTCATAAGCTGCAATAATAGTGGCATTTGTTCTTTTTGCAATCGCTTCTACATCTGCTACATGGTCGCTATGTCCATGGCTTAGTAAAATATAATCTGCCTCAATATCATTAATATTAATAGCCGATGCCAGCTGATTTTGGGTAATAAACGGATCAAATAGTAATTTTTTACCATTTATCGTAATGCTAAAACAAGAATGGCCGTAAAAAGTAAGCTGCATAATTATAATTTTTTATAAAAATAAGTAACGACTAAAATTAAGCATACTTATTATTATTTGTTACCATTTTGCACCAATAGGATTGCAAATTTAACTATTCGGAATAAAATTGCACAACAAAGGAGCATCTTGATTGTAATAATGGGGAATTAGCTAATACAGAAAATTTAATATAATATTTATTTTAATATAAGAAAAACGAACAAAGGGGTTATTAAAAAAGTTAAAGTATAGTCGTTCTCTAATAAAATAAAATAAGATAAAATTTAAGTAATTAACATGCATTCCATACGAACCCCTATAGGTATTTTCTTTATTATAGCGATACTGATATTGATGGATACCTATATTTTTCAGGCTATAAAAACGGTTAATCAAACGGCATCGCCTAAATTTAAAATGGTGATATATTCTGTTTACTGGATTATTTCTGCAGCGGCAGTTACCAGTTTTTTATTATTTCTTTTTACGGAACAAAATTTTATGGGTAAAAAATTTAGAACCTATCTTTTTACTACTTTTATTGGATTATTTTTAGCCAAATTAATTGCCATTATTTTCTTTTTTGTAGATGATTTAAGAAGAGTAGCGCAATGGATTACTGGCAAAGTATTTTCTAATAATTTGAAATTTAATAATTTAACTAATGAAGGTATTAGTCGTTCGGCATTTTTAAGTTGGCTTGGGTTAGCGGCTGGCGGATCTTTATTTGGCAGCTTGCTTTATGGTTTTGGAAACAAATATAATTACCATATCAAACGTATGAAGATGTCCTTTGCTAATTTACCTGCAGCGTTTAAAGGATTAAAAATTATTCATATTAGCGATATACATAGTGGTAGCCTTGCCGATAAAAGAGCTGTTCTAAATGGTGTGCAAAAAATAATTAATGCGCACGCAGACATTATTTTTTTTACGGGTGATTTAGTGAATGATCGTGCCACAGAGATGGAAGACTATATAGAAATTTTTAAACAGCTAAAAGCGCCAATGGGCGTGTTCAGTATTTTTGGCAATCATGATTATGGCGATTATGTAAGCTGGCCTTATAAAGGAATTACCAAAGATCAAAATTTAGAAAATCTTAAAAAAGTTCATACTAATTTAGGTTGGCGTTTGTTAATGAATGAACATGTTGTTCTAGAAAAAGGAGGTGCCGAAATTGCTTTATTGGGTATTGAAAACTGGAGTAATAAAATTCGTTTTCCAAAACATGGCAGGATGGATTTAGCACATACAGGTACCGAAAAATATCCTTTTAAAATATTATTAAGTCATGACCCTAGCCATTGGGATGCCCAAGTAAAAACCAAATATGCAGATGTGGATTTGATGCTTAGTGGCCATACACATGGCATGCAGTTTGGCATAGAAATACCGGGCTTTAAATGGAGTCCTATACAATATATATATAAACAATGGTCTGGATTATATGAAGATGGAAAACAAAAATTGTATGTTAATCCGGGCTTTGGTTTTCTTGGTTACCCGGGTAGGGTGGGCATACTACCAGAAATAACACTGATTGAATTGATATAAAAAAAGCCCCATGTTGGGACTTTTTAATGTTATCTAAAACTTCTTTTTTCTTTGGGAGCATAAATTCTTTTTCTTCCTTCGGCTGCCCTGTCGCTTCTTCCTCCTCCGCCTCCTTCATCATTAGGTCTTTTAAACCCGCCATCAGCTTCATTCATACGTACGGTACGGTTGTTATAACGTTTGCCATCTATGGCATTAATCATTTTACTTGCATCGGCTTTATCAATCTCAATCCAGCTATTCATATCCCGCATGTCAATTTTTCCTAACACTTCTTTTTTAAGATCACTCTCGTCTAATATAAACTGTAAAAAGCTGGCTTTATAAAAACCGTCCTTGGTGCCTAGGTTAATAAACAATCTGGTATATCCGCTATCGCGTCTATTAAAATCCGAACGTTCTTTTCTGCTGCCACCCATATCATCCCTGCCTGCTGCTGGCCTTCTTTCGCCTCTAACATCAGCTCTGTTTAGGTCGTCGGCATTTTCGTAATACTTTAAAAAATGGCTAAATTCTAAAGCGGCTACTCGTTGTAGTACTTCTTCCTTACTAACATCTTTAAATTTTTCCATTAAATCGGGCATATAAGTTTCATAATCGCCATGGTTAACATCGGCCTGCATTAGTTTATCCATGAAATGAAAAAACTGCTTGCGACAAACATCTTTACCCGATGGTACATCTACTTTATGAAACTGTGCATTAATCATTCTTTCTAATGATTTAATCTTATAAGATTCCCTACTATGGCAAATAGATAAGCAGATGCCGGTTTTGCCAGCACGGCCTGTACGGCCACTTCTATGGGTGTACACTTCCATATCATCGGGTAATTCAAAATTAATAACATGGGTAATGCCATCTACATCAATACCTCTAGCAGCAACATCGGTTGCAATTAGTAATTGTAAATTTTTACTGCGAAAGCGGCCCATTACTTTATCACGTTGTTGTTGTGTTAAATCTCCATGTAGGGCTTCAATATCATAACCGGCTTTAGATAAGCGCTCCGATACTTCTTGCGCATCGGCTTTAGTACGGGTAAAAATAATGCCGTACATATCCGGGTTAAAATCTATCAAACGTTTTAATGATTCATAACGGTGCTGTGCAGGTACAACAGAAAATTGGTGAACAATATTTACATTACCACTATTCTTTTTACCAACCGTAACCTCTTTTGGATTTTCCATGTAGTTTCTAGAAATAGCTCTTACTTCTGGTGGCATGGTAGCACTAAATAACCAG
>CAMBEI010000010.1 GCA_945865645.1 Chitinophaga pinensis
ATTTGCTAATGAGTAATTCGTCACTCAGCGAATTTAATTTTAGAATGATACTTGATGGCTTTTTTAATTTTGCCATTTTTATTTCCTTATTAATTAGCAGAAGCAAATGTCTGCGCATTCCTGTAGGACTCACCAATAATGTTTTGCAATTTTTTAATACTTTGCTTCCTATATGGGGTTGTTCTAAGTAACTAAATATGCGATTTACATCTGCCATTATATTTCGGTCTGACGTTAGAAGGCAGGAATCTCCGTAAATGGCGGCTGTTTTTTCGTTTAGATTTCCGGTACTTATAAAACCATAATGAATGGTTCGATTATTTATTCGCTTTTTAATTAAACAGATTTTGGCGTGCACTTTAAAATTAGGTACCCCAATTAAAACTTTTACACCTGCATCTTCAAGTTCTTCCTTCCATTCTATATTAGCTTCTTCATCAAATCTAGCCCTAAGTTCTAACACAACAGTTACAGATTTACCATTGCGTACAGCATTGGTAAGTGTATTAATGATTTTTGAACGATCAGCTAAACGATAGCAGGTAATTTTAATGCTTACTACATCTGGGTCTATGGCAGCTTCGCGCAAAAGATCAATAATGCTATTAAAGGAATGATACGGAAAATTTAGCAGTACGTCTTTTTTTAAAACAATTTTAGTTACACTGGTTGCATTTTTTAAAGCTGGGTGAATAAAAGATTTTTTCCGAAGTTTTGTATGATTAAATACAGATTCAGGAAAGCTAATAAAATCTTTAAAGTTATGAATACGCCCTCCTGGGATGAGGGTATCTTTTTTTAATAACCCCATTCGCTTTACCAGGTAGGTTAGGAGAGTTGTGTCAATGGCTTTGTCAAAAATAAATCGTACTGGTTTTCCTTTTTTTCGATTCTTTAGCCCGGTCTCAATTTTTTGAATAAGAGAAGTAGCCAGATCATTATCTATGTCAATTTCTGCATCACGGGTAACTTTTATAATATGCGACGAAAAAGTATCGTACCCAAAAAAAGAAAAAATATTTGGCAAACAAAATCGAATAACGTCCTCCAATAAAATAATAGATTTTTCTGCATTTTTTTTGGGTAGAATAATAAATCTTGGCAATCGCCTGGTTGGTACTGCCACCAAAGCAAATTTTGACGAAATTGATTTATCTTTTTTAGAAAGTTTGCAAGCCAGATAAATTGATTTATCATTCAATGTTGGAAAGATTTGGATACTTTCTATCATCAAAGGAATGATGTTGCTGCGTACCTCTTCGTTAAAATAATCAAGAACAAAAGCTTGCTGTGTTTTATTTAACTGCGTTTCATTAACAAGTTGTATTTTTTCTTTTTTTAATTCTCTTAATATTTCATTCCAAATGCGTTCAAATTCTTTCTGTTGCTCAACCACTATTTCTTGTATCTCCTCAATAATAGCATCGGGTTTAATTTCCAGATGCATCTTCGATTTTTTACCTAATTCAATCATGCGTTTTAGCGCAGCCACTCGTACCCTAAAAAACTCGTCTAAATTATTCGAAAATATTGCCAAAAAACGAATTCGCTCTCTTAATGGAACTGTTTGGTCAGCTGCTTCTTGTAAGACACGGTCATTAAAAGATAACCAGCTGATATCTCTAAATATGATTTTTCTTTTTTGCAAACAAAACTAGGTTTTAAAAATAGGTTATAATGAAATTAAGTACTGCTTTCTGTAAGAAAACGAAATCAATATTAAGTTTATGTAAAATTTTGAAAAGTAATTATTTAAGATTTTTCATTTTTTCAATAATGTTAGTAGTAGAAAATCCTTCACGTAAGTTTACGGTTTTTACTTCGCCGCCATTATTTATTACTTCCTTGGCACCAACAATTTGATCAATTGTGTAATCGCCGCCCTTTACTAAAATATCGGGCAAAATTGATGTTATTAAATTTATTGGAGTGTCTTCTTCAAATAAAATAACGGCATCTACCATCAACAATGAAGCCATTAATAAAATTCTTGACTCTTGCTGGTTAACTGGACGGCTTTCGCCTTTTAACCTTTTTACCGATGCATCACCATTTATACCTACAATTAAAATATGGCCAAAACTAGCCGCTTCGCTTAAAGTAGCAATATGACCTTCGTGCAAAATATCGAATACCCCATTGGTAAATACAATTTTTTTATCGAGTAAACGCCATCTTCTAAGCTGATGGGTTAATTCATTTAGCGTATATATATTATTAGGAATACTATGTACTGATTTCATTTTTTTTTCTATTAAGATAAGGAATAATTAATAAACAAACAACGCCAGCAATTATAATAATTCCGGTTGAAACGCCCCACATCATCCATCCAAATGCTTTACCTAAAGGATTTGCAATGCTGTAAATTAACAAGGTTTTCATTACAAATAATGGAAAAGACCCAATGCCTCCTGGAGTTACTATCATGGCTAAAGAGGTAAGTGATAAAACAGAAAATGCCGCTTTAATACCCAGTTGAGATATTCCTTCCATGGCTTGAAAGCCAATGTAAACTTGTAATAAATAAAGTGACCAAATGAAAAATGTATGTAATAAAAATAATTGTTTGTTTTTTAATATTTTAATAGTTTTAAAACCTTCTATAATACCTATAAAAACCTGATTTATTTTATTTATAATTTTATTTTGTGGAAATTTTTTTAAAAGAATTTTTATTATTATAATAAGTAAAGTAATTATGGTAATAATGATTACTAGGTTTATCCATATTGGAATACCAGCGGCATTGCCCATTATTATTATTTTTTCTTTTACATAATTACCTACCAAATCAATTTGAATTAAAATGGTTATAGCAATCAATATTAAAAAACAGATAATATCAAATGTGCGTTCAATAATTATTGTTCCAACCAATTTTTCTACCTTCAATTTTTCATAACGTGCCAAAAAAGTACATTTCAAAATCTCGCCAAAGCGGGGTATGGCTGAATTAGCCAAATAGCCAATCATTACCACAGAAAAAACATTTTTTAATTTGGGTTTATACCCCAGGGGCTCTAATAATAATTTCCAACGAATAGATCGGCTAAGATGACTGAGTAAGGACATTATTACGATAGGAATAATTAACCAATAATTGGCATGATTAAACGCACTTGAAAATTCCTGTTTTTCTAAATTGGACATATCTTTTAATTGCCACCAGACTAAAAAAAATCCGCCACCTAAAAAAATAAAATATTGCAATATAGATAACCCTCGTTTACGCATAATGGGTAAAAATACGAAGGGAAAATTTGTTATTATTATAAGATTTAAAATAATTTATTGTCGGTGCGATTACTGTAATATGAACCCAACTGTAAATTAGGGGGTTTAAAAATATTTTACTAATACCATCAATTGTCATACCTAAACACATAGTTTTATATTAAAACTATATAGAGAAGTCCCTTAAAGGGATGACTAGCCTATCTAAAACGGACACCTAAAATGAAAAAAATATTTTTTACACGCCTTTATTATGTACTATCAATTATAATTCAATATGTAACGGTTACTATTAAACCGAATAAATATCGTATTTTGCACTCCCTTTTAAAATATTTATTAGTAACTAACAACGTGCAAATGAGTACAAAAAAAAGAATTTTATTTATTGCTAATGAAATGTCGCCTTATCTTGAATTGACAGAATTTGCAGATATTGTTAATAAACTTGCTGTAAAATCTAATGATAGTGGTATGGAAGTTCGATGTATTATGCCAAGATTTGGGTCTATAAATGAAAGAAGACATCGATTACATGAAGTAGTAAGATTATCAGGTATAAATGTAACTATAGATAACGACGATTACCCTTTAACTATAAAGGTAGCATCACTGCCTAATGCTAGGTTGCAAATCTATTTTTTAGATAACGATGACTATTTTAGAAGGAAATTCATATTTACAGATGAAAAAGAAAATTGGTTTGATGATAATGGCTTAAGAGCTGTTTTGTTTTGTAAAGGGGCATTAGAAACCGTAAAGAAATTTGGCTGGCCGCCCGATATTATTCATTGTAGTGGGTGGATGACAGGCCTGATTCCTATGTTTATTAAAAATGCTTACAAAAAAGAACCCGTTTTTAGTAACAGTAAAATTATTTACACTATTGGACAAAATACTTTTAAAGAAAAATTAGAAAAGGATTTTTTAAAAATGATAACTATTAATGATTATGTAACCAAGAAAGAATTGGACCTATTTAAAGACATTAATAATTTTGCTATGTTTAATGGCGGTGCTAGTTTTGCTGATGCAATTACTTTTGGATCCGAAAAAGTAGACAAAAAATTAGCAGATCAATTTGCCAAAGTAAAAGGAAAAAAAATTCTAAAATATGATGCAACTAGTGATTTAACAGACTATTTGCAATTGTATGCCGAACTTGCGAAGTAGAAAACTTAATCGCATTTCATAAAATTATTATTGTGCAAAAACGTATTATACCCATAGCATTAGTCGCTATTAGCATTTTTTCAATATTAGGTTGGAACTGTACCAAACTAGATACCACCGACATTGGTAGTGATCTGTTACCCGCTGTTGATAATATACATACTTTTGATACCATTTTAACAGTGAACTCTACCCAGGGCTTTTTTAATGACTCTACTTACATTGGTAAATACGACGATTATGCCCTAGGTACTATTAATAATGATCCTTTATTTGGTAAAACCAATGCAAGTGTTTTTATGCAATTAAAGCCGCCCTTTTATCCATATTATTTTGGTAATACGGGCGATACTTTAAATGCCTTTGGTGCCGGTATAGATTCTGTTGTATTATGTTTAAAGTATAAAGGTTTTTGGGGCGATAGCTTACTGCCCGTTCACCTAGAAGTGAGAGAAGTAAATGATTTTATTTTTAGAGATTCTGTATTTAAAGAAAATACTACCGCCTATAGTCCTGCAGTTATGGGCGCCTTATTAGGATCGGCTAACATAGATGTACGCAAATTGGGGAGTTATGTAAAATTTAATAACGGAAGAGATTCTGTTATCAATCAAATTCGTATAAAACTTTCGCCTTCTTGGGCTGCTCAGCTATATAACCGAGATAGTATTGCTGCCAATGGCGCTAATAATGCATTTTATTCTGATTCTTTATATAGACGATTTTATAATGGGATAGCCGTTCTTGCTAATGGATCGGGTAATGGGTTAATGTACACAAGCTTATCTGATACAGCAACAAAATTAGAAATTCATTACAAAAGAAAAAATTCAGGAAAGTTGGATTCTGTTTATACCTCATTCAGACTAAATCCTTCATTTGCAGATAACGTTGCAAACAAACCCGTATCTAATACTAGTAATTATATACTTCGTAACAGAGCTGGCTATCCAGTTAGTAATCCCGCATCAAGCGAACATTATTTACAAAGCTCGCCTGGAACATTTGTAAATCTTAATATTCCGGGTCTTGCTAATTTATCAAATCGAATTATTCATCGTGCAGAAATTATTGTTGAACAAATAGCCCCTGTTGATGCACTTGCCGAAAATTTTTATGCGCCTAATTTTCTTTACCTAGATTTAAGAGATAGCACCATTACTGCAAAATGGAAGCCTATTTATTTTGATCTTAATACAGCACAGCAATACGACCCAGATTATAAAACGAACATACCTTATATATGTAATCCTATAGATTTTTTATATTTTGGCGGGTTTAGAAGAATAAAAAATGATGCTTTTGGTAACCAGATTAAGCATTATAATTTTAATGTTTCTAGGTATGTACAACAGATAGTTACTGATCACGCCCGTGTATACAATATGAGGCTTTATGCTCCTTTTAATCTTTCGTATCCACAATATTCAACAGTTAATTTACCTTTTGGTAATAATATCGCAGCTGGAAGAGTGAGGATAGGTAGTGGCTCTAATCCAAATTACAAGCTAAGATTGAGGATTATATATTCTAAAATCTAATATTTTTTTAAAAAATTTTGACTAAAGTTCTCGTTTTATTGAGGGACTTTGTTCATTAACACATACACCTTATCTTTGCCATCTTAAAAAAATAATATGCCATATTTATTTACATCAGAATCGGTAAGTGAAGGACATCCTGATAAAGTAGCTGATCAAATTAGTGATGCCTTAATAGATAATTTTTTAGCCTTTGATCCACAAAGTAAAGTGGCCTGCGAAACGCTAGTAACAACAGGCCAAGTTATTTTAGCTGGAGAGGTTAAAAGTAGAGCTTACTTAGATGTACAGGAAATTGCACGTGGAGTTATCCGCAAAATTGGATACACTAAAAGTGAATACATGTTTGAAGCCAACTCATGCGGTATTTTATCTGCCATTCACGAGCAGTCAGGGGATATTAATCAAGGTGTTGATCGTAAGAAAAAAGAAGAACAGGGTGCAGGCGATCAAGGGATGATGTTTGGATATGCTACCAACGAAACTGATAATTATATGCCTTTGGCTTTAGATCTTGCGCATTTTATCTTAATTGAAATGGCGGCAGTACGCAGAGAAAATAAAGAAATCAAATACCTTCGCCCTGATGCAAAAAGTCAGGTTACTTTAGAGTATGATGATAATAATCAGCCCATAAGAATAGAAGCTATTGTGGTTTCAACACAACATGATGATTTTGCTGCGGATGAGAAAATGTTAGCAAAAATTAAAAAAGATATTATTAATATTGTGATACCAAGGGTTAAATCCAAGTATCCAAAATATAATCACCTGTTCAATAAGCAAATTAAATATCACATAAACCCAACAGGAAAATTTGTTATTGGTGGTCCACATGGTGATACTGGTTTAACTGGGCGTAAAATTATTGTAGATACTTATGGCGGTAAAGGCGCTCATGGTGGTGGAGCTTTTAGTGGTAAAGATCCTAGTAAGGTTGATCGTAGCGCTGCTTATGCTACAAGGCACATTGCAAAAAATTTAGTAGCAGCAGGACTATGTACCGAAGTATTAGTGCAAGTTTCTTATGCTATTGGAGTTGCACAACCAACAAGTATAAATGTAGTTACTTATGGTACCGCTAAAGTTAAATTAACCGACGGACAAATTGCAGAAAAGATAATGAAAATGTCATGCTTTGATATGAGACCTTACTTTATTGAGCAACGTTTAAAATTACGTAACCCTATGTATAGCGAAACAGCTGCTTATGGTCATATGGGACGAAAAAATGAAATCGTTGAAAAAATATTTATATCACCCGATGGTAAATCAATTAAAAAGAAAGTTGAATTGTTTACCTGGGAGAAATTAGATGCCGTAAAAGAAGTAAAAAAAGTTTTCGGGTTAAAATAACGCAACCTCAAATCTTACTTTATATTGTTAAGCTCTTAAAGACCATAAGTGATTAAAAAACTTATGGTTTTTTTAATTGGTTTAATTAAGATTAAATTTGGAAAATGAAAAATTTCAGACAACAGCAACATCGGCCAAAAAAAAATACACTAGTAGTTGGCCGTAAAGCGGTTACCGAAGCTTTACAAACTGGTAAACAATTAGAACGAATTTATTTGCAAAGTACCGTGCATGGAGAAACGATTGATGAAATAAAAAAACTTGCCGAAAAAACACAGACTCCAATCAACAAAGTTCCTGTTGAAAAAATAAATAATTTTAATGTAAGTAATCACGAAGGATGTGTAGCATTAATTGCCAAAGTGCAGTACCAAGATTTGCAAGATGTGATTTCATTTTTAGTAGAAAAAGGAGAAGTACCTTTATTTTTAATACTCGATGGTATAACAGATATCAGAAATATTGGAGGTATTGCCCGAAGTGCTTTTTGTTTTGGTGTTAACGCCATCATTATACCCGATAAAGGTGTAGGTGCATTAAATGAAGATGCCGTACTTACCTCTGCTGGAGCATTGGAGCAAATTACAGTATGCAGGGTTAATAGCTTAATGAAGACTGTTGACGACTTACATATGAATGGGGTAAAAGTTTTTGCTAGTGAAATGAAGGCAACAAAAAGAGTTTTTGAGCTCGAATTAAATGAGCCCTGTGCCATTGTGATGGGAGGTGAAGAAAAAGGTATTTATCCGGCACTTTTAAAAACCTGCGACGATCAATTTCAAATACCTATGACAGGTGAGTTTGATTCCTTAAACGTATCCGTTGCCACCGGTATTATATTGTATGAGGTAATGAAACAACGTAATGTATTATGAAATCTGATATTAAATTAATTGAATGTCCTCGTGATGCTATGCAGGGGTGGTTAAACCAAATAACAACCCCTAAAAAAATTGAATACATTAATGCGCTATTAAAAGTTGGGTTTGATACTATCGATTTTGGAAGTTTTGTTTCGCCAAAATCAATACCCCAAATGGCAGATACAAAAGAAGTAATTGGCAATTTGCAACTAGCAAACAGTCGGTCAAAACTTTTAGCAATTGTGGCTAATCAAAGGGGAGCTATGGATGCCATTTTATTCGAACAAATAACTTACCTAGGATTTCCCTTTTCAGTTTCGGAAACATTTCAAAAAAGAAATACTAATTCTACTATCGCGCAATCATTGAACAGAGTAGAGGATATTCAAAATATTTGTATTAAAAATAATAAACAATTAGTTGTTTATATATCGATGGGTTTTGGAAATCCATATGGCGATGTATATAATGAGGAGATTGTTTTTGATTGGGTTAATAAATTAGTGGCCATAAATGTAAAAATAATATCTCTTGCTGATACGGTTGGGTTAGCTACTAAAAATCAGGTTTTTCAAATTACAAAATCACTGATTGATACATTACCTAAAACTGAAATTGGCGTGCACCTACACGCAACTTCAGTTAACTGGAAAGATAAAGTAGATGCTGCTTTAGACGCAGGTTGCAAGCGGTTTGATGGAGCTTTAAAAGGTATAGGAGGATGTCCCATGGCTGGAGACGACATGGTGGGCAACATGGATAGCGAATTAATGGTTACTTATTTTAACGAACTTAATTTGCTTAATAATTTAAATATGAATGAACTAGCAATATGCAGTAATTTGGCATCCAACATATTTTACCATTAATTATTTTTATTTTACTAATTACAGCAATAGCTACTTTTAGTATTTAATTGTAAAGCTTCTTCAATTATATAATTGTTTTTAAATTTATTTTATGGAATTTCATTTAGAATTTACTCCTAAGTTTTTTGATATAAAAATAAATCACAAACAAAACCTTTTGTTAATTGGGTCCTGTTTTACCGAGCAGATAGGCAACAAGTTCTCTAACCATAAATTTTCTGTTTTAGAAAATCCAAATGGTATTTTATTTAATCCAATTAGCATTACTAAATCTATTAACGCCTACATCGATAATAAGCAATATCAGGAAGTGGATTTATTTTATAAAAATGAATGTTGGAACAGTTGGGAACATCATAGTCGCTTTTCAACACCCGAGGTTAATGATTGCATAACTGGGATTAATAATTCTCAAACTCATGCGCATAATTTTTTAAAAACGGCAGACTGGTTAGTAATTACACTTGGCTCGGCATTTGTGTACGAGTTAGAAAATAATGTAGTCGTAGCTAATTGCCATAAAGTACCTGCCGATAAATTTACAAAACGGCTATTATCTGTTGAAGAAACCGTAGTCGAATTCCAAAATCTGATTAAAAATCTGATTGCTTTTAATAATGGGATTAAAATTATTTTAACCATCAGTCCGGTTAGGCATTTACGAGACGGATTTATAGAGAACAACCGCAGCAAATCCATATTGATACAAACTGCACACTTGCTTGCAGATAATCACTCGAATTGTTTTTATTTTCCTGCTTACGAGCTTATCATAGATGATTTACGAGATTATCGATTTTTTGCAGAAGATATGGTACATCCAAATTATGCAGCTACCAATTATGTTTGGGAAAAATTGATTGACACTTGTATTGATGTGTCAACACAGCAATTAATGAAGGAAATTGCAGTAATTGTAGCAGCAAAAAAACATAAGCCATCCAATCCTGCATCAGATCAGCATAAAAAATTCCGGCAAATTAATCTGGATAAAGTTAAAAAACTGCAAGCTCAATTTCCTTATATAGATTTAGATGAAGAAAAATCATATTTTCTATAAAAAAAAGGAAAAGATGTCATCTCTTTAATGTATCCGATCTCCCCTAAGTTCCATTTGCTGTATCAACTCTTTTTCATATTTCAACCATTCCGTCCAGCGGCTTCTAACCACCTTCTTATCTAAATAATGCTCTGCCAATGTTATAAATAAAGTGTAATGACCAGCTTCGCTTTCCATAAACTTTCGATAAAAATTTCGCATATACAAATCATCCAATCCTTCACTTAATCTTTTAAATCGCTCACAACTCCGGGCTTCTATTAAAGCCATAATCAACATCTGATCTAAAAATCGTTGTTGCGGACTGCCATCTTTTTTTTGAAATTGTATTAGACTGTTTACATAAACATCTTTGCGTTGCTTGCCCAACTTAAGATTACGTTTTTTTAACTCGGCAATTACCATCCTAAAATGCCCCCATTCTTCCGTAACAATTGGGCTTAACTCATCAACTAATAATTCCTTTTCCGAATTTTTTGTAATTAAAGAAATGCAGGTAATAGCTGCCTTTTGCTCGCAGTAGGCATGATCAGTTAAAATTTCATCTAGCTCTAATTCAGCTAAATTAACCCAACGCGGATCACTGGGTAATTGCAATCCTAAAATGTTCTTTACGCCGGTTGATAAATTTTTCATATTCACAAAAATAACACAGACTGTGGTATCAAACAATCTCTTTTAAAAATTATATTAAATAGTATAATTTTTTAAAAAAATAATCACAAATAACAGTATGATTAAAGTTTGTAGTATTTTAGAGTAAATACCAAAAGTATATGAGAATAATTCTATTTATTACTTCCGCTATTATTACTACAGGGTTAATTATTGTTTTACATACAAACCTAGTTTTACCCGCTGCGCTAGGAAAATTATTAAGCCCACAACATGGTATATGGCAAAATGCGGAATCTGATTACGAAAATTTTTCTGCTAATCTTAAAATTCCACAGCTGTCAGGTAAAGTTGATGTGTATTTTGATGAACGTCTTGTTCCGCATATTTTTGCTGAACAAGAAAATGACGCCTATTTTGTTCAAGGTTACTTACATGCCAAATTTAGACTTTGGCAAATGGAATTGCAATCCTTTGCTGCAGCAGGTAGAGCTAGTGAAATTATAGGAGAGAAAGGGTTGGAACACGACCGAGAATTTAGACGATTAGGAATTGTCTATGCTGCTGAAATTGCTTTAAAAGAAGTTGAAAAAGACCCCATCATTAAAGCAGAATGTGATGCATATACTGCTGGTATAAACGCTTATATAGAGACCTTAACTGAAAGTACACTGCCATTGGAATATAAATTGATAGAATACAAACCTGAAAAATGGAATAATCTTAAAACATCGCTTTTTTTAAAATACATGAGCTATGATTTGGCAGCACATGATGATGATTTTGAAATGACTAATGCCAAAAATTATTTTAATACAGATGACTTTATAAAACTTTTTCCCGCTATTCAAGATTCGTTAGATCCTATTATTCCTAAAGGAACTACTTTTGATGCACAAAAAATATTTCCATTAGCACCAATAAACACAGATTCTATTTATTTTAATAATAAAGAACTCGCCTTTACTGAATCATCAAAACCTGATAGAAATAATGGGAGTAATAATTGGGCTGTTAGTGGTACTAAAACTAAATCTGGTGCACCCATCCTGTGTAACGACCCTCATTTAGGATTGAACCTTCCTTCACTCTGGTATGAAGTTCAATTATCAACGCCTACATTTAATGCTTATGGTGTAAGCTTTCCAGGATCGCCGGGTGTGATTATAGGATATAATGATAGCTGCGCTTTTGGCTTTACTAATGGAGGACGCGATGTTAGAGATTATTATGAAATAAAATTTAAAGATGATACGAGGAAAGAATATTTATTTAACGGGAAGTGGATGGCAACCAATTTTAGGGTTGACACTATTAAAATAAAAAATAAAAATAATTATATAGATTCTGTTGCCTATGTAAAATTAGGCAAGGATTGGTGCCCAGTTATGTATGATAAAACATTTTCGGGCGGCCGAAATAAAAATAATAAATATTACGCGGTAAGATGGAAAGCGCATGATGCTAGTAATGAACTTAAAATTTTTAATGAATTAAATCATGCAAAGAATTACACAGATTATTCGGCTACAGTAACCAATTTGCAAACACCCGGACAAAATTGTCTATTTGCGGCAAAAAATGGAGATATTGCCATTAGAACACAAGGATCTTGGCCTGCCAAATGGAAAGGGCAAGGTGATTTTGTAATGCCCGGATTCGATAGTAGTTTTTTATGGCAGGGGATGATTCCACAGGATGAAGTACCATATCAATTTAATCCCCAAAGAGGTTTTGTAAGTAGTGCTAACCAAAAACCAGTTGATGATAACACTTACCCGTATTATTTTGGAAGAAATTATCCATTGTATCGTGGCCTTACTATAAATAAACGACTTAATATAATGACAGGGATAACCCCGGAAGATATGATGACTTTGCAAACAGATAATTTTGATGCAGGAGCTTCAATGGCAAAGCCTTTTATTGTAGCTAAAATGAAAGAAAACGAGTTAAATAGTACAGAAAAAAAATATTTTAATATTTTAAAATATTGGAATTGCAATGACGAAGTTGGTGCTAAAGGGCCTTCTGTTTTTGAAGAATTTTGGATTGCATTTGAATCAGTAGTTTTTGATGATGAATATGCAAAAGCACCCAAAGTAATTATGCGTCCTTTTTTTAATACTTTAGTTGAAGGAATTTTGAAAGACTCGACCTATAAATTTTTAGACAATATTACCACACCTCAAGTAGAAACATTGTCCGAAGCGGTAACAGAAGCATTTAAAAAAGCAGTACCCGCATTAATAAAATTGGATGCTGAAGGTAAATTGGATTGGGAAAAAAATAAAGCTACTGGAATCAGCCACCTAGCTAAATTAGCTCCCTTTAGTAAATTAAATTTACCTATAGGTGGCGGAACAAGAGCTATTAATGCAACCAAAAAAACACATGGGCCTAGCTGGCGTATGGTAATCAGTCTCACGGCTAAAACAGAGGCCTATGGTATATATCCAGGCGGACAAAGTGGTAATCCAGGCAGCAAATACTACGATAATTTTATTGATCAATGGGCTGCAGGTAAATATTATTCGCTTTGGATGATGACAAGAGAACAAGTTGACGATAAAAGGGTATTGTCTAAAATGAGGTTTAATAAAGAATAAAAAAATATAATAGCTAACGGTTAAATAATTCTGTATGTCTCATTTATTAATCAATTTTTTTAATCAGCAAATCAATTTTATGAAACTTTTTATTTCTTTTATACTCACTATCTTGTTAAGCTTCATGTTGTGCTTATTTTTTCCTTGGTGGAGTATTGCTATTGCTGCTTTTGTAGTGGCAATATTAATACCACAAAAGCCATGGAGGTCATTTGCTACTGCTTTCTTGGCCTTATTTATGTTATGGGGAGGCTTAAGCTTTTGGATAAGCAAGAATAATAATCATGTGTTGGCGCATAAAGTATCACAGCTTATTTTAAAAAAAGATAACCCAATTGAATTGATATTTGCTACGGCTATAATTGGGGCTATAATTGCTGGGTTTGCTGCCTTAACAGGAAGTTATTTACGTAAATCAAAAACATAAAAAATGGGTTAATAAATTTAGAATTTTCATAACAAAATCGTATTTTTTTACTCAAAACATATTATGTCAAAATTTTTATTTTTATTTTTATTTTTTTATATCAATAACACTTCGGCTCAAAAAATTTACGGCACGGTATTTTCAGATAAAGGCGATTTGTTGCCGTATGCTTCAGTTACTATTAAAGCAACTTCTATTGGGGCTAGCGCGAACAATAAAGCTAAATTTTCTTTTTCAGTTTCTCCAGGTACTTACACGCTTGTATGCCAGCATATTGGTTATGCCAAACAAGAAAAAAATATAATTGTAAAAAATAATGATGTTGAAATTATTTTTGTTATAGCCAACCAACAATTAAGTATGACAGAAGTGGTTGTAAAGAGTGGTGAAGATCCTGCCTATGCTATCATGAAGGAAGCAATAAAAAAAAGATCGTTTTATTACGAGCAAGTAAAAGGTTTTGAATGTGCACTGTACACCAAAGACCTAGTAAAATTGCGTAACCTGCCTAAAAAAATTTTTGGTCGAAAAATACCTGATGAAGACGTTAAGTTTATGGGCCTTGATTCTTCAAGAAAAGGAATTATATACTTATCAGAATCTATTTCTAAAGTATATATACAACAGCCTGATAAATTTAAACTGGAGGTAATAAGTACTAGAGTTAGTGGTAGTGATGGGATTGGATTTACATTCCCCACTTTTATCAGTTTTTATCAGAACAATATTTCTGTTTTTCAAGATCGTTTAAATCCTCGTGGATTTGTATCTCCTATAGCTGATGCGGCTTTAAATATGTATAAATATAAATATCTAGGTAGTTTTTATGAAGATGGAAAAGAGATTAACAGTATTCAAGTCATCCCTCGTCGTAATTACGAACCTGTGTTCTCTGGCACTATAAATATTACAGATGGAGATTGGCGTATTCATAGTCTTGATTTACGTTTAACCAAATCGGCACAATTAGATATTGTAGATACTCTACACATCTCTCAAATTAATGTACCCATAGGTAATGACGTTTGGCGTGTAAAAAATCAGTTTATCTATTTTAATTTCAAACAGTTTGGTATTGATGCCATTGGCAACTTCGTATCTGTATATTCTGATTATAAAATTAATCCAGTATTTACCAAAAATAAATTTAATAATACAATTATAAAGTATGATACTTCATCAAATAAAAAATCTGGTACTTACTGGGAAACTATACGGCCTGTGCCTCTTGAACCAGAAGAAAAAATGGATTATTTAGTTAAGGATAGTATTTTTCAAGAAAATAGAGATTCAATATTAAGTCAAAAATCAGTTGATTCACTAAACAAAATAAAAGGAAAATTGAAAGTATATGACGTTTTTTGGAAAGGATTAAATCGTACTAAATATACCGTTAACGGTAATCACAGTTGGGGTGTTGAATCTCTGATAAAAGGACTTGAATACAATTTGGCAGAGGGGGTGGTGATTAATTTTATGCCTTATTATAACTACTACTTAAAAAAGATTAAAACCAATTTTTCTTTTCAACCAAGCTTTCGTTATGGGGTTAGTAATTCACATGCTAATGTATGGACAAATCTTATTTTTCGTACCCGTGATTGGGAAATAGATAAAAAAATAAAACGTCAAGTCTGGATAATTTCTGGAGGTAAAAGAGTAAGTCAATTTAATAAGGAAAATCCTATTGCCACATTAACAAATACCGTAAATACTCTTTTTTGGGGAGATAATTATATGAAAACCTACGAAAATTATTTTACCTCCTTAAATTTTAATAAACGATACGAAAATGGCTTCCGATTTGCTGTTAACGCCTTGTATGAAGATAGGATACCGCTTAATAATACAACCGATTTTATTTTTTTTAAAAAAGATTCAAATAATATAACACCTAATTATCCTTACGAAAAATTAATCACTCAATTTATACAACACCAAGCTTTTATTATTACTGTGGATATCAGTATTAAACCCGGTCAACAATATATACAATACCCAAATCGAAAAATACCGATTGGATCTAATTACCCTACATTTAGTTTTAATTTTACTAATGGTATTAAAAATGTTTTTAGTAGCGATGTGCAATTTGCTAAATGGTCTTTTAATATACAAGATGATAAGAATTTTAAATTAGCAGGGGTATTAAAATATAAATTAGGCATTGGCGGATTTTTAAATGCTAATAAAGTTTTTATTCAAGACTATCAGCATTTTAATGGCAACCGAACATTAAAGGCGAGCGAATATGTTAATAGTTTTCAATTGGTTAAATATTACGCTAATAGTACGATTAATTCCTTTTATACCTATGGACATGTAGAACATCATTTTAATGGATTACTGACCAATAAAATTCCTTTGTTTAAGCGCCTTAATTGGAACCTACTTGCTGGGGGCAACGCTTTTTATATAAATAGTAACAATCATTATGTAGAAATATTTGCAGGACTTGAAAATGTTTTAAAATTATTTAGAGTGGATTTTGTTACTGCATATAATAATGGCAATAAAAGTATTGCTGCTATTAGAATTGGCATGGGAGGTACACTAGGTGGCAGTATTCGCAGTAGCAATAAAAGAGGTCGTCGCTAATTAATTATTTTATATTTTTTTATCAATATCTTTGTATTATAATTTGGTTTGCCTGCAAGCATCCAATTAGTCAATTTACTAATTTCCCGTTAAACGAGATCAAATTAAAATATGGCAGTATTACACAATCGCATTTCCCAGGCGGAGCTAAAGAAATTAATGTATGCAGAAACAGAACTGCGCACTACCATTTCTTTTTATCAATATTTTCCAGTTAGCGACCCTCAGTTGTTTAGAGACAAGTTATATAAGTATTTAATTAGCTTAAAAGTATTTGGAAGAATTTATATTGCAACAGAAGGTATTAATGCGCAGATTAGCTTGCCAGTTAGTAATTTGGAAGCACTAAATACCTATCTAAACACTATTCCTGCATTAAAAAATATAAGACTAAATATTGCAGTTGATGACGATGGTAAATCTTTTTGGGTACTAAAAATAAAAGTCCGAGATAAAATTGTAGTCGATGGGATTGATGATCCCGGTTTTAGCATGCAAAACAAAGGAAGCTATGTAAATGCGGCTCAGATGAATATTTTATTGAAGGATGAAAACACGATTGTAATTGATATGCGTAATCATTATGAATATGAAGTAGGTCATTTTGTAAAAGCTATTGAAATACCTAGCGATACTTTTAGAGAGCAGTTGCCTATGGCAGTTGATATGATGAAATACAACAAGGATAAAAACATCATCATGTATTGCACAGGGGGCATCCGTTGCGAAAAGGCAAGTGCTTATATGTTGCACCATGGCTTTAATCATGTTTATCACTTAGAAGGTGGTGTAATTAACTATGCCCGGCAAGTTAAAGAAGAAGGTTTGCCAACACAATTTATTGGTAAAAACTTTGTATTTGACGATAGGCTAGGGGAGCGAATCACAGAAGATATTATTGCCAAATGCCACCAATGTGGAAATCCTGCAGATACGCATACTAACTGCAAAAATGATGCTTGTCATTTATTATTTATACAATGTGATGTTTGTGCAATTCAGTATGACGCATGCTGTACAGCCGAATGCCAAACTATTTTTAATTTGCCTTTACAACAACAGCAGGAATTACGCAAGGGAATTGATAAAGGGATGATATTTTTTAATAAAAGTAAAAAATACTTACGTCCACGGCTAGATGAAATGAATAGGGATTAGTTTTTTACACATTAAATTTTTCTAATTCTGCAATTATTAATTCCTCGGTTTCTTTATCACTTAAGTTTACGGGGACAAATTTTTGTCCAATAATTTTTTCGTAAAGTTCTATATATCTATTAGAAATTGTTTCTATCCAAGCAATACTCATTGCCGGAATTTTTTGACCTTCTTTACCCATAAAATTATTCTCAATTAACCACTCTCTAACAAATTCTTTACTTAATTGTTTTTGGCGCTCCCCATTTCTCTGTCTATTTTCAAAACCCTCTGCATAAAAATAACGGGATGAATCGGGTGTATGAATTTCATCCATCAAAATTATTTCATCATCTAATTTTCCAAATTCATATTTTGTGTCCACTAATATTAACCCTTGCTTAGCTGCAATTTCTTTACCTTTTGCAAATAATTGTAGGGCATAAAGGCAAAGGGTTTTCCACTCAACTTCGGTAGCTAAATTTTTATTTATAATGTCATCTGCAGAAATATCTTCATCATGTCCTTCATCAGCCTTGGTGCTTGGCGTAATGATAGGACTAGGAAAAAAATCATTTTCCCTCATGCCCTCGGGCATTTTTACACCACATAAACTACGGCCACCCGCCAAATATGTTCTCCAAGCATGCCCCGTTAAATTACCCCTTACCACCATTTCTATTTTAAAAGGGACACATTTTTTTCCAAAGCTTACAGTTGGCGCAGGGGTTGATATTATCCAATTATTACATATGTTTTTAGTCGCATTCAGCATATAAGCAGCTAATTGGTTCAACACCTGACCTTTAAAGGGTATATTAGAAGGTAATATCACATCAAAAGCCGAAATACGATTACTAGCACACATGACTAAATAATTGTTGGAAATTGAATAAACATCTCTTACTTTGCCTTTGTAATAGCCTGTTTCTTGCTTAAATTGATACAATTTCATTTTGCTAAATTACCATCAACTAATATTAAAAAAATCATTTAACTTGAACAAATTATTAACAAGTATGGAAAATAAATTTTTTAAGTAGAAATAACAATGCTTAATATTGCTTTATATTTTAAACCAAAAAACGAGATATGAGAAAAATTACAAGCTATTTGGCTGCAATTTTATTGGCAAATATGATAACCGTATGTGCCAATGCACAAAATGTTACCATTAATGGTAATGTTAGAAATAGCGCTTCAAAAGAAGGCTCAGGAGCTGTTTCTGTTATTGTAAATGGAAATGATAAAGGTACTTTTACCGATGATAAAGGAAACTTTCAGCTGTCTGTAAAAAGCTTACCTGTTACCCTTTTAATTTCATCTATTGGTTACCAGTTACAAGAAGTAAAGATAACCAATGCCTCTTCAAAAGTGCAAATCGAATTTATTGCTTCTAACATTTTAGGACAAGAAGTAGTGGTTTCAGCTAACAGGGTTCCAGAAAAAATAATGGAGTCGCCTGTTTCAATTGAAAGAGTGAGTGCGGCTAATATTCGCAATTCACCTGTAAGTAATTACTATGATTTAGTTAATACATTAAAAGGCGTTGATGTTACTACTTCTTCACTTACTTTTAAAACACCTACAACTCGTGGTTTTAACTCAAGTGGTAATACACGTTTTAATCAATTGGTAGATGGAATGGATAATCAGGCTCCAGGCCTTAATTTTTCTGTTGGGGCAATTATTGGTTTAAGTGAACTAGACGTGGATAACATGGAATTATTATCCGGCGCATCTTCTGCATTATATGGTGCAGGTGGTATGAACGGAACTTTATTAATGACTAGTAAAAATCCATTTAAATATCAGGGCTTATCGGTATTAATTAAAGAAGGACTGATGAACACGGGTAGCAAAAGTAATTCTGCTGCTTCTGCTTACCATAACTGGAATATGAGATGGGCTAAAAAAGTTTCTGACAAATTTGCTTTTAAAATTAATGCAGAATTAATTCAGGCTAAAGACTGGCAAGGACAAGATTTTAGAAATTACAATAGAATTGCTATCCCTGGTGCTGTTATTGCAGGAGATAGAAAAACCGACCCTAATTATGACGGCGTAAATGTTTATGGCGATGAAACTAGTGTTGACATTCGTGCATTCTTTGGAAATATTGCAGCAAACTTACCTGGTGCGGCAAATTTTATTAATGCGAACGGATTGCTTTCTACCCCTCAAAATGTATCACGTACAGGATATACTGAAAGAGAAATACTTAATCCTAATACTATTAATTTAAAGTTAGGGGCTTCTGCTCATTATAAATTAACTGAAAATACAGAAGCAGTTTTTGCTGCTTATTGGGGCACAGGTAATACAATTTACACCGGTTCAGACAGATATTCCCTTAAAGATTTTAAAATGGGACAATATAAGTTTGAATTAAATAGCAAAAACTGGTCATTTAGAGCTTATACTACTCAAGAAAATGCCGCAGAAGCTTTTAATACTACAGCAACTACAAGATTATTTAATGAATCTTGGAAAAAATCTGTCACAACAGATGCAGTAGGAAATCCTACTCCACAATCAACCGATTGGTATATACAATATGCTTTTTCATATTTGAGCAACAGAATGAATGGTATGACAGCTTATGATGCACACCAAGCTTCTAGAACTCTTGCAGACGTAGGAAGACCCGCAGCAAACAGCGTGGCATTTAGAACTGGATTTGACGTAATTAGAAAAAAACCTATTTCTCAAAATGGTGGAGCCTTATTGGATAAGTCAGATTTATATGCCTTTGAAGGAACTTATAATCTTACACCAATCACTAAAAAATATGCCGACGTTATAGTAGGGGCTAATTATAAAAAGTATCTTCTAAATTCTCAGGGTACCTTATTTGCAGATTCATCTGAAGCAATTTCCATTTACGAATTAGGTGCTTATGCTCAAGCTACTAGAAAAATCAACAACCGCTTGTCTGTTTCTGCCTCAGGTAGAGTTGATAAAAATCAAAACTTTAAAGGAAGATTTACACCAAGAGTAACTGCATTATTTAAAGTAGCTAAAAACAATAATCTTCGCTTTTCTTATCAAACTGCTTATCGTTTTCCTAGTAACCAAATGCAGTTTATTAACTTACAGGTGGGTAGCACCCGCTTAGTTGGTAGCAATGGTACATTTGGTACTTGGTTAGGCGTTGCTTCTAATCCATTATATACAGCATCTAGTGTTTTAGCTAATAATCCACAAGTTATTCAGCCAGGACAAGTAAAGCCAGAGTCGCTTAATTCATTTGAAATAGGATACAAAAGCTTACTAATGGAAAATAAATTATTAATTGATGCATATGGATTTTTTGGTCAATACAAAGATTTCTTAAGTAGAACGAGTACTGTACAAACCACCACAGGAATTGCAGCCGATATTACTAATGCTAGTAAAAGAAGATATATTTCTATACCCGTAAATTCTCCAGGTAAAGTAAAAACATATGGCTTTGGATTTAGTGTTGATTATAGATTACCACTAAACTTTACACTAGGTGTAAATATGGCTTCAGATGTATTAACAGATGTGCCAACAACAATTATTGCATATTTTAATGCACCTAAGTATAAAGCAAATGTTAGTATTGGTAATGTAGCTTTTGGACCTAAAAAACGTTTAGGAGCTAATTTAGCTTACAGATGGGCTCAAGGATTTTATTACCAAGCAGATTTTGCAAACGGAAACATACCTGATGTGCAAACATTAGATGCACAGGTAAGTTTCAAACTTCCTAAAACAAAATCAATAATAAAGTTGGGAGCTAACAACGTATTAAATCAATATTATTATAACGCAATTGGAAACTCACAAATTGGGGGGTTATACTATTTGAGTTTTGGATTTAATGTTTATTAATATTATCAGTTAACCCATTCCAGTAACTAATGCAAATTTTTAATTTTAAAATTACTATAATGAAAAAAATAAACTACAAATTACTACTATTGCTCTCTACTGTAGTTTTTATTACTTCTTGTAATAAAGATTTGGAGCAGTTTGCGCCAATAACTGTACCCGGTTACCCAACAGGTAATGGTATTGCAGCTACTATTGCCCTTAACCCCAACGACAGTTTGTTCAGTAAACTTATTGTTAGATCAGGGATGTCAACTACGCTTAATGACTTAACAAAAAGCTTTACTCTTTTTGCCGTAGATAATCCAGGAATGAGAATTTTTGTTAATGCAGCTTCTGGTGGTCTTATTCCTATAGCAGCTCCCGATGCTGTGCATGCTAATTTTATTTCTACACTAATACCTGCTGCAAGCGCTGCTGGTATTATTAACTACAACACAATTGGTCAGAAATTTCTCGCAGCTAATATAAGTTCTGCTTTTCCAAATTACCCTTTAACATCTCAGATTATACTTGACCCTGCGCAGCCTTTTGTAAGAATGAACATTTTTCCAGTAAGAGGCACAGCTTATTCTTATGTAAATAATCTTCCAATAACAGTTGCAGGTTTAGATCAGCTTGCAGCAAACGGAGTAATTCATCATACTTATACCATCGTAGCTCCTCCAACTGCTACTTTAAAAGCTATGATCGCAGGCGAATCAACACTTTCTTATTTTAGAGCTGCTATTGCTCGTGCAGATAGTGGTACTGTTGCAGGAACATCTCAGTTTGATTTCTTATTAAATTATGGCGTTACTAATATGACTGTTTTAGCTCCTAATGATGCTGCTTTTCAGAGTCTAGTTTTTGGATTAGTTTACTCACAGGTTTTTGCAGCTACCGGAAGTACTGCACTTGCAACCGCATTCGCTAATGGCGCTGTAGCCGTTGGTCCAGCTTTTTTAAGTACCAATAATGTAACTACAGCACAAATAAAAGGGATTATAGCGTATCATTTATTGGCTACTAAAACAACTTCATACCAACCAAATATTAGGGTTTTTTCTGTTAACATTCCAGCTACACCAACTTTTATAAAAACCTTGGTAAATGGTGCTTTTGATGCTCATCCAGGTATATTAGCTAAGGCAACTTATGCTGGCCCCTTTGCTATAGGTGCAACTTTTACAGGATTAGGTAACTTTGGAGGAGCTCCTTACAGTGGCACCCCAGCAAATGCAGTTGCTATTGATAAACATGCAGTAAATGGCGTTTATCACATTATAGATAAAGTGTTATTACCACAATAAAATATTGATATTCTCATAAAAAAAGTGGACTTCATATTGAAGTCCACTTTTTTTATGAGAATATATTTTTTACTTATACATTAAACCTAAAATGCATGACATCGCCATCCTGCACTAAGTATTCTTTACCTTCAATTCGTAGTCGTCCGTTTTCTCTGCAGGCAGCTTCTGATCCGTATTTTATAAAATCATCATATGCAATAACCTCGGCTTTAATAAAACCCTTTTCAAAATCGGAGTGAATCACACTTGCTGCCTGTGGCGCTTTCCAGCCTTTCTCAATCGTCCATGCCCTTACTTCCTGAACACCTGCAGTGAAATAGGTTGATAGGTTTAAAAGTTTATAAGTAGAGTGAATTAACCTATCTAATGCAGGCTCTAACATCTTGTATTCTTCCATAAACATACCTTTGTCCTCTATGCTTTCAAACTCGGCAATCTGCGCTTCAATTGCATTGGTCATCACAATTACTTCATTGCCTTCGTTCTTTACCGCCTCAATTAATGCAGCAGAATATTTGTTGCCGGTATGCATACTGGCTTCATCTACATTGGCTACATATAAAATATGTTTATCGGTAAGTAAAAATAAATCTGAAATAGCTGATTTATCTTCCTTGCTCAACTCCAGAGTAATAATATTTTTTCCCTCATCTAAATGTTTTTTACAACTGATTAGTGTATCTAATTCAACTTTCATTTTTGGATCTGTTTTGGCTAACTTTTCGGTACGCTGCATTTTCTTTTCTACGCTTTCTAAATCCTTCAACTGTAATTCTGTTTCAATAATTTCTTTATCACTAATAGGGTTTATTGGTCCCTCGTCCCTTAAAATATTTTCGTCTTCAAAACAACGTATCACATGAATAATTGCATCTACTTCACGTATATTGGCTAAAAATTTATTCCCCAAGCCTTCGCCTTTACTAGCTCCACGTACCAGCCCGGCTATATCTACAATCTCAATCTGTGTGGGTACAGTTCTATCTGGTATCACTAATTCAGCCAACTTATCTATACGATGGTCGGGTACGTTTACTAGCCCTGTGTTGGGTTCTATAGTACAAAAACGATAATTGCTTGCTTGTGCCTTGGCGCTGTTACTTACCGCATTAAATAAAGTGGATTTGCCCACATTGGGTAATCCTACTATTCCTGCTTTTAAAGCCATGTCTGTTTTTTTTTGATTGCGGCTGCAAAGGTAAGGATTGGCGAATTATTTTAATTGATGAATTTTACAAGTTATGCTTAATACGCAATTACCCATCAGGTATAGTAAAAGTTTGAAATGAAATAAGTAACTTTCCACATCTTACAATTAAAATTTTAAATGTGTCACTTTTAACTTTATTATATGGCATTAAGTAGAATTTGGTCCGCATTTATTATTATAGCATTTCTAGTAGCAGTTTTTAGCATGTTTAACGGGGATGAAAAAATATTTTCTCGAATGATAGTTGGCAAATCATCCGATAAATACGACAGTACTTTTTATTTTGCCATCGGTTCACCAGTAACTCAAAAATTGTCTCCAGCATATGCCGATTTTTTAAAAGAATATGGTTATTATAAAACAGACTCTTTAAATAAAGTATCTGTTCTGTTAACTGATAATCTTGCTAGCGATTCAGTTGTTATCATCAAGAGAAATAACCCACAACTTAAAATATTCACTTATGTATCGATACAAAAAAAATTGATACGAAAAGTTGATGGTATTATTGAAACTGCTAAGAACTCTGTTATGGACATTATTTTGCCTTTAATTGGTATTCTTGCCTTATTCATGGGCTTTTTAAGCATAGCAGAAAGGGCAGGTGGTATCAGGGTTTTATCAAAAATAATTTGGCCATTTTTTTCTAAAATATTTCCAGATGTACCCAAGGGGCATCCTGCAACCGGCCATATGATGATGAATTTTTCGGCTAACTTATTAAATCTTGATAATGCAGCAACTCCATTTGGATTAAAAGCAATGGAAAGCTTGCAGGAGTTAAATCCAAACAAAGCAGTAGCTTCTAATGCTCAAATTATGTTTTTAGCTCTGCACGCTTCAGGATTAACCCTTATTCCTGTAACTATTATTGCATTTAGATCGGGTTTGGGAGCACAAAATGCTACCGATATTTTTATCCCCTGCATGATTGCCACATTTGTAGCTACGATGGCTGCAATGCTCATTGTTTCAATTAAACAAAAGATAAATGTATTTCAACCAGTAATTTTAGCTTGGGTATTGGGTATATCAGCACTTATAACTTTACTGGTTTTATATGTCACTCACCTTAATGCATCTTATGCGCAAACATTTTCAGGTATCTTAAGTAATGGTCTTATACTTACCCTATTTTTTTTGATAGTGGCAGGTGCTTTATATAAAAAAATTGATGTGTTTGATGCTTTTGTAGATGGGGCCAAGGGTGGTTTTGAAACAGCGATTCGTATTCTTCCTTATATAGTTGGTATGTTGGCTGCTATAAGTTTATTAAGAACAAGCGGAACATTTGACGTAATTATTAATGGAGTAAAAACATTATTTGCAGCAATGGGAACTGACACTCGTTTTGTAGATGGTTTACCCACAGCCTTAATTAAACCCCTCAGTGGTAGCGGTGCTAGGGGCATGATGATTGATACGATGAAAACATTTGGGGCCGATTCTTTTGCCGGACGATTAGCCTGTATACTACAAGGATCTTCCGATACTACTTTTTATGTGATTGCTGTTTATTTTGGATCGGTTAGTATAAAAAATACACGCTATGCTGTGGGAGCTATGCTACTTGCAGATTTGGCGGGCATTATAACTTCAATTATTTTGGCATATTTGTTTTTTGGGTAAGTAGTAAACACTAAAAAAAAGGTTATCTCAATTTTGAGACAACCTTTTTTTTAGTGTTTATTATTGTTAATAAGTTGCGAATGTAGAAACGACTTTTGTTCCACTGTAACTCCCGTTATAGGCTGAGGTATAACTTCTTGTTGGGACTAAACTAGGAATTAATTGCTTTACTAGCAATGGGCTAGTAGTGCCTGTAGCATAAACATATAAGGTATCTGTTTTGCCTGATGCATAAGGTATAAAGTCTGTAACCGAAGTGGTTGCCACATTTCTAAATACGGGAAGACTGGTAGTTAATACAGGAGCTCCTCCAATAAATACAGGCGTACCAGGTAAATTTCTATAAGAATATACATCTACATTAGCTACAGCCGTTGCATTATATACAAAATTGGCAAATCGAAGTCTGGATGTTGTGTCTGTTGGTATTACGATGTTATTTAATACCGTAGCTTGCTTAACACTCGTTATGGTATCATAAGTAAAAATGGTATAGCTTTTTTCTGCAATAATACTCTGTGAAAAGGTAATTGGGGTTTGCGTTGTTGCAGGTAAAGTGTCCTTTATTAAAAAATTTCTAGATCCCGCATCTACTCTAAACCCATAAGCTGTAGAAGGAAAGACAGCCCCGTACACTAATGTAGCACCTGAAACCGCAACCCCATCTACATATATATAATTACGTGTAGCTTTTACCGTCGCATTAAAAACTTGCACAACAGCTGATGTGTTTGAATTAGGTAAAACTGTACCTGTAAGCTCCACCTGTTTGTTGCATGAAAAGTAAAGTAAAGACAATGATACAATTCCTAATTTTATAATAATTTTTTTAGAATATTTCATATAATTTATTTTCTTGTTAATAATTTATGGGAATGTAAACCAACATGGATAAGTGATATAATCTAAATTTTGATATGCTCCAATCCTTGTTAACTCAGGCACATTATATAAATATTCTGAATTATATCTCGGCCTGCATCTATAAGCATACTTGCCATTATTAGTTGATGTTAAATAGTTTATTGGTGAAGTTGGGGGAGGTGTAAAATTAGCATATACTTGTCCGCCTGTTGATGGGTCAATATCAGTGTAATGATATTTTCGCATGTCTGTCCACGTTTGGTGTGTTCCCCAACCATATAATGCAATATATTTTTGTAACATAATCATTGTTAATGTTAAGTTGGCCGAACTGGTTGGTACAACCGAAGCATTTGACATGTATGCATCTTTCATTGCAGGTGTAATTACTTTAGATGCAGGAATTTTTGATGCATAAGTAGTAGTTAGCATATCAAAGTTTAAACTTATTGCATTGGTATATGCAGTAAGAGCTGTTGTTTTATCGCCTTTACGAAATGCGGCTTCTGCAAGTGAAAATTGCATTTCAGAAGCGGTCATCATTGGCCATGGTCCTCCATTTGAATATACATACTTAGCACTATCATTTGTGCCTGTTGTTGAATTTTGGGTAGGATGTCTCCAAAAATTTTTTGGGTAATTACTTGTAGGGGTTGTGCCACTTAGATACTGCGACATTCCTAACCAGGGAGATACGCCTTTAAATGTTCCATTTGCGTTTTCGCTTAACATATACCATGTTCTTGGATCGGTTACTCCGGTAAAAGCTCCTGCATTTAAACCCGACATTAGATCAGCTATATAACCACCCTGACGCATAGTTCCAATATTTGAACGAGTAGGACCAAAGTAGCTATTAAAGCCATTACTTGAGTTTACTGTAGAAAATGTGGCTAAAGCATTATCCGCATTAGAACTTTGCGAAAGATTTGCATATTTGATAACAGAATCTGCATAGCCGTTTGTTGTAAAAATAGTTTTACTACTTAAATCAATATAAGAACGCGCTAAGATGCCATAAACAAATTTTTTCCATTTGTTTATATTACCACCCAAAAAATAAGCATCGCTTTGTGCAAGGTTTGCTGGACTTACATTACCATCTGTTCTGCTTAGATTACTTAATGCCCTATGGCATATTACTCTGCAACTATCATAAAATTCAGGCTGCGAATCATAATTAAATTGAGATTGGCTGGTGTTAAATGCTTCTTTTAATATAGCTTCTCCATACTGGTTGGTTAGTTCAAGCCAGTCCCAAGCTCTAATGGCTTGTGCCACACCTACAAAATCCCATTTTTGTTGTTCAGTACCCCATTGAATGATTCTATTTACATTTTGTCCGTGCCCATAATAAACTGTAGCCCAAATACCTCCTGTATTATCACTGCTTATAGTACCTCCCATAGATCCGTAATTTTCACCTGAGGCTGTAGATCCCCAATATTGAATGTAACGTCCTAGCAATACATCATCTATCTGCACACCATAGTTTGAGCCTGCAGCAGAATTATAAGCACTTAATCCTCCAATTACCCCTGGCAATATAGTTTCAATGGGAACTATAACCGGTGCATTTGGGTTTAAATAAGCTTCATCAATTTTTTTCTTACAGGATGCCATCCCCAATAAGCAAAAGCCTGTGAGAAAAAGTGTTGTTTTTAAAATATTGTTTTGCATAATTTTTTATTTATTTTTTTATTTAAATTTTATTATTAAAAACTGGCCCTTAATCCAAAACTTACGCCTAAAGGAGTAGGGGCACTGCCAAGATCCATACCATAACCTCCTATACCGCCTGTGCCTGGGTTATTAGCATTTATCGCTGGGTCTGCACCATAGTAATTTGTCAATAGTAACAAGTCGCTTCCGGTTACAAAAACACTCAATCCTTTTACATATTTTAAACGTTTTAATGTTTTTGCTGGCAACATATAATTTAAGGTTACATCTCTTAATCTAAAGGCGTTTACATCTTTTTGTACAAACTCTTCATCTGGTAAAGAAGTGTAGTAACTACTTAAATATTGAGGAACAATAACTAGTGTATTTGCAGTTGGATTTGCTGTATTTTGTAACCCATCATTTAATACTCCGTCAACAATAATTGGGGTGCTTCTATTTGCAGTTCTGCCACTTTTCCCAATACCTGTAAGCAGCTGATCGGTACCGTTATATATATCTCCACCCATTTTTAAATCCCAAAGAAAACTTAAACTCAGATTTTTATAATAAATAGTATTTAATGTACCTAAGGTAAAATCAGGCGTTCTGTCTGCAATTAATGAATTGCCTCCTATTACTACAGGAAGGCCTGTTGTTGGAGAAATCAATATTTTGCCTTTATTATTTCTAGAATAGATTGAACCGGTAAGTGTACCAGTAGAATGTCCTCTAATTAAACCACCTCTTACATTAGATATATAGGTATCTGAATTGTAAAAGTCATTATAAATTCCTATAGAAGCAGGTAGTGTTAAGACTTTGCTCCACATGCGACTAAAATTAAAATTTATCTTCCATGTTAAATCCTTTTTATTAATAGGAGTAACATTCAATGTTAATTCTATACCCTCATTACGCAATGAAGCCGCATTTTGGGTATTTAAAATTGCTCCTGTAGCATAACTAGCCCTATAACCCTGTGCTATTTGATCAGTGCAAAGGGTATTGTAATAAGCCGCCTCTAAGCTTATGGCTTCATTTAAAAATCTTAACTCTGTTCCTATTTCATAGGTTTGCTGTTTTTCTGGTTTTAAATTAGGGTTAGCATTTGTAAAACCATAGGTATAAGTAACAGGCAACGGAGTGCTGCTAAAATTGTTTACAAAAAATGACTGGTTCGAATACGGGTCATTAAGACGTGCCGTATTGGCTAATGATGTCCTCAGTTTTGCATAATTTAAAACATTTCCTTTTTTAATTATTGGAAATATATCAGAGAGAATCACACTTAAGCTGGCTCCAGGGTAATTATAATTTCTGTTACTTTCTGGTAGGGGAGAAGCCGATTCAAAACGGTGTGAGTATGTAAAAAATGCGACATTTTTATACCCTACAGACACTTCGCCAAAATAAGCAATTTCTCTAAAAATATTTAAATTTGGTAAGCCATTATTATTTCTTAATAAACGTCTTCTTGTATTAAGTGTGGTATTACTACTATCTGTTTTTGAGGAGTCTATTAGGTTTGTACCATATATGGCAAATTGTTTTGTTTGAAAATCCTGCCACATCGTACCTACCAATAATCTTGTATTAAATTTTCCAAATTTTCTTTTTGCTGTTGCAGTAATGGTATGATTGTAACCCGTATATTTTCTATAATAGTTATCTAAACTGCCACCTATGGCCGTTGTTAGAATATAAGATTCGGGGTGTATAAAAACATATCCGTCGTTTTTGTAAGTATCATAACCAAATCTGCCAGCAACCGTTAGCCAAGGTAATGGAGTAATATCAATGCCGAGAGTAGAAACTATTCGTTCCATTTTATCACCACTTCTAACATTTTTTGAGCTCCAAAAAGGATTGTCAAAATCAGAATTTCTATTTGAATTAAAAGTTAATAATTTATGTCCAGCAGAATCCTGATAATTTCTAACATCTTTATCAGCTGGCCATTCGTATAATTGTACCATATACCCTCCGCTACTTAAAGTTGATGAAGAACTTTTAAGTGGTCTTAAATTATCTGCACTTATATAAGATAATGAAGGTGTAATGCTTACATATTTTCCAATTTTTGTGGTATTAGAAATTTTAAAATTATACTTTTTATAAGTATTGTTAGGTACCGTGCCATCATTATTAAAATACTGACCCGAAACCCTAAAGCCAACATTTTTTGTGCCAAATTCTAATCCTAAATTATGGGTTTGTGAAAAACCTGTTTCAAAGAAACTTTTACGGTTGTCATAAATGGTGGTACCAGATTTCCAAACTGGACCAAATGCGCTAAACTGTCCTAATAAAGGAGGAGCTGTTGGTATATTATTACTACCCCCAGGTCCATAATCATTATTGATTTCGGCAAATCGGGTTACTTTTTGAAAACGAAAACTATTATCATAAGAGATAAGAATTTTACCGCTTGTTTCTTTTGCTTTTTTTGTAGTAATTACAATAGCGCCCGAGCTTGCCTGGCTGCCATAAAGGGCAGTTGCTTCAGGTCCCTTTAAAACAGTAACAGATTCAATATCGCTAGGGTTTAAATCGGCAATACGATTTGTATTGTCATTATTTCTATTGTTACCATCAGATGCAAGACCAATTCCACTTCCACTTTGTGAGTTTGAGTTTAAGGTTTGATTATCTATAATAATACCATCAACAACAAATAAAGGCTGGTTAGTACCAGAAATAGTATTATAACCTCTTAATACAATACCGGTAGAAGCTCCTGCAGCACCAGATGTAGGCGTTACCGTGAGTCCTGCTACTCTTCCTTGCAAACCGTTTACAAAGTTTTCTCTTTGAGTTTGTTGAATATCGGTACCCTTTACAGTTTGTACAGAATAACCTAACTCTCTTGAATTTCTTTTAATATCCATGGCTACCGTTACTTCTTCTAACGTTTTTTCAATAGCATTAAGCTTCACTATTATTGATGTTGACATTTTAATAGTTACCTGTTGAGTAACAAAACCAATATTGGATATGGTAAGTACGTCACCTTTGGCGGCTCCTATTTTAAAGCTACCCTGAATATCTGTTTTTGTGCCACTGGCTTTTCCTTTTATTGTTACTGAAGCACCTTCTACTGCAATGCCTAAGTCATTAAGCACCTTACCGGTAATTTCGGTTTGGGCCTGTGCAATAAGCGGAATTAAAAAAAACAGAAAAGCAATTAATCTGTTTACAAATTTTCTCATATAGACGTGTTTTTGTTGGTTTAAAAAAATATTTATTTATTATTAAATTACAGTTATACCTGCTTTAACATATGGTTGTAACAATCGATGGTCATTAGGCAATTCGGTTATTAATATATCAATTTTTGTTAAATTACAAACCTGTATCGGTTGTAAAATATTAATTTTTTCAGAAATAGTAAGACAAACAATTTTTTGTGCATATTAAACCATGGCTTGTTTTAGTCGAACAACATCCCAATCGCTATCAGTAATATCATTATGTAAATCAACAGCATTAATATCTAAAATGCATAAATCGGTTTCAATCCATAATTTATCTGATGTACTATATAAGCTTGCATTTCTCTTTTAAGTATTAGTTTGTAATTTTTTATTAAAGTAAGAATAAAAATTGCATAAACCCGCATTAATTGTACAATTTTTTGCAATATATGATAATAAAGCTGCACAAAACCGCAAATGTTGTCATTTTTTAAATAATATCTTTATTGTGTCTGTCTCTTCTTCATCAGGTTGTAAGTAGTAATTGCCCAATACAGAGGCCAGTATTTTTGCATTATAAATTGATCGGTTAAATTTATTGCCTATTACAATAACCGTTGCGTTTTCTCGTATTAAACGAATAAATGTACTATTGCTGCCATGCCACCAGCCATTGTGGTAAATAACTTTATTGCCATCTGAAAAAATATTGACTCGCCAACCTAACCCGTAATTCCGTATGCCTAATTTTTCATTGCTGTATGGGGCGTACGCCTGTTTAAATGTTTCGTTAGTAAAAAATAAATTGCAAGACAATGCCCTGTCCCAGATAAGCAAATCGCGGGGTGTAGTGTAAATATTTTTATCGCCATAAACCCCATCTAAAAAATTAAACTTTTCTAAGTTTCCTCTCCAATTATAGCTGGGTATAGCTTTTGCAGTATCTGCTAAATTAAAAACATAACTATTTTTCATTTGCAATGGACTGAAAAATAGTTTATTTATATAATCAGCATAAGACATGCCTGTCACTTTTTCAATTAACAAAGCCAATAAAACATAATTAGTATTACAATAAGAAAAATGGGTATTTGGTGCTGATATATCCATTAATTCAGCTTTTCGAGTAATTAAATAATTTAATACATCTGCATTGCTTACGAATTTATTTTTATCCCACCCTAAGCTTTCCATAAAATAATTGTAATTAGGCAAGCCACTTCGGTGACTTAATAAATTACGTATACTAATTCCGGGATAATTAAATGCTGGAAAATAAACATTAAACTTTTCATCGATATCCAACTTTCCCTCCTGCCATAATTTTAATACAGCCATTGCAGTAAATGGTTTAGAAACCGATGCAATGTGTAAGGGCATATTTTGGGTTATCGAATCTGCACCAGGTAAATGCCCAGTTCCGTTATAAGCTTCAAAAATGATATTGCCAGCTTTGGCAACAATAACACCACCACTAAAGCCGCAATGCTTTAAAATAGAATCGTACCAAAGTTGGCATCTGCTTTTAATATGTTCTTTTTCTTCTGTAGAAATGGGTATTGGAGTAGGTAGATTTAAAATAGGGAGACTATTTATATGTATTTTATTTGCTTTAAGAGAATTGTTGCAGTATTTAGTACAAAAATAACCACCCATTGCAATTATAAACATAGCCAGTGATATTTTATACATGATATTGCTATTGATTGTCATTATAAAATTATTACCTTAAGATCAAATATCTTTGTGTAAAATACGCCGTAAAAATAATGTCTGAAAATAAAATAACTAGTTATCCCAAAGAAAAGATAAACATTCTTTTCTTAGAAAATATAAGTGATGTTGCCGTTAAGCATTTTAATGCATCAGGGTATGTTAATGTTAAAATAATAAATGGGGCATTATCTGAGGCAGAATTAATTGCTGTAATTAAAAATGTGCATTTGTTAGGCATACGAAGCAAGACGCAGGTGACAAAAAAAATATTAGATGCAGCTGAAAAATTACAAGCCATTGGTTGTTTTTGTATTGGGGTTAACCAGGTAGATCTAAAGGCTGCGACAAAAAATGGGATAGTGGTGTTTAATGCTCCCTATAGTAATACCAGAAGTGTAGCAGAGTTGGTGATAGGGGCTTCCATCATACTAATTAGAAAAGTTATAGATAAAAATAAAGCAGCCCATGAAGGCCTTTGGATGAAAGGAGCTAGCGGAAGTCACGAGTTACGAGGAAAGACATTGGGCATCATTGGTTATGGTAATATAGGTAAACAGGTAAGTGTGTTAGCCGAAAATTTAGGCATGAAAGTTATTTTTCATGATGTAGAGACTAAGCTTCCTTTAGGAAATGCCGAAAAACGTAAAAGTTTAAAAGAGGTTGTTGGTGAATCAGATATTGTTACCCTGCATGTGCCAGGAATGGCAACTACAAAAAATCTTGTAAATAAAAATACGCTTAAGCTATTTAAAAAAGGCAGTATACTTATTAACTATGCTAGAGGCGAAGTAGTTGATTTAGATGCATTACGAAAAGCATTGCTTGATGGATTTATAAGTGGTGCAGCTGTAGATGTTTTTCCGGTGGAACCTGAAAAGAATGGAGATCTTTTTGTATCACCATTACAGGGATTAAACAATGTGTTGCTTACACCTCATATTGGTGGTAGTACACAAGAAGCGCAACATAATATTGGCGATGATGTAAGTAGTAAATTATTTAACTATCTCGAAAAAGGAATCAGCACTGGCTCTCACAGTATTCCTGATTTGGCATTGCCGCCGCAGGAAGGTGCGCACCGAATATTACACATACATCATAATGTGCCCGGTGTGTTATCAGAGATTAATACACAACTTAGTAAGCATAAAATAAATATACTCGGTCAATATCTTAAAACCAATGATACCATTGGTTATGTGGTATTGGATGTAAATAAAAACTTAAGTAAAAATGCATTGAATTTATTACGCAAAGTGAAAGCAACAATTAAAGTAAGAATGCTATATTAATTACTGGAGTGTCTAGTGTAAGCATAAAGTGGACACAAAGTAGCTTAATTTATTAGGGAGTTTAAAACTCGCCAAAAATTTTCCTTAATTCATCGGAAATTTCTCCAAGAGTACAGTAATTTTCAACTGCCTCTAAAACACTAGGCATTATGTTTTCGCCACTTAATGCCTTTTCATGTATTAATTTTAAAGAAGAAATAACTTTAACATTATCTCTTTTTAATTTTAGTGCATTTAGTTTTTCAATCTGCAGAGATTGTACAAGTTCATCAACTTTAAAAACGGGGATTATATTTTTTTCTTCAGTATGGAATTTATTAACGCCAACAATTATCTTGTTTCCTTGTTCAATCTGACGTTGGTATTCATATGCACTTTTTGCAATTTCATTTTGAACAAATCCTTGTTCAATAGACGAAACGCTGCCACCCATAGCATCAATTTTTTCAATCAGGTTCCAGGCTGCAGTTTCTATTTCATCAGTTAAAGATTCAATAAAGAAACTCCCTGCTAATGGATCAACTGTGTCTGTTACACCCGATTCAAAAGCAATAATTTGCTGGGTACGTAATGCAATACTGGCAGCTTCTTCTGTTGGTAAACTAAGCGCTTCGTCGTAACCATTAGTATGTAAGGACTGGGTGCCGCCTAATACAGCAGCCAGTGTTTGTATTGTTACACGACTTATATTATTATAGGGCTGCTGTGCAGTTAAAGTACTACCACCTGTTTGGGTATGAAAGCGAAGCATCATTGCCTTAGTGTCTGTTGCACCCAAATCTTTCATAATTTTTGCCCACATCCGTCTAGCGGCTCTAAATTTAGCAATTTCTTCAAATAGATTATTGTGGGCATTAAAAAAGAAGGATAGGCGCTTGCCAAAAACATTTATATCTAATCCTTTTTGTAATGCGGCCTGTACATAAGATTTTCCATTACTTAGCGTAAAAGCTATTTCTTGCACAGCTGTACTTCCAGCCTCCCGGATATGATAACCCGAAATAGAAATAGTATTCCATTTAGGAACTTCTTTTGCACACCATTCAAATATATCAGTAATAATACGCATGGATGCTTTTGGTGGATAAATGTAAGTTCCTCTAGCTGCATATTCTTTTAAAATATCATTTTGAATAGTTCCTGATATCTTTTTAAGATCGGCGCCCTGTTTTTTTGCCAGAGCAATATAAAATGCCAATAAAATAAATCCAGTAGCATTAATGGTCATTGAACTAGTTACTTCATCCAATTTTATTCCTTTAAATAAAATCTCCATATCTTCCAAGCTATCTATGGCCACACCCACTTTACCTACTTCTCCATCTGCTAGTTCATGATCGCTATCATAACCTATTTGTGTTGGCAAATCAAACGCCACACTTAATCCATTTACGCCTTGGCTTAATAAATAATGGTACCTTTGGTTGCTAGCTTCGGCAGTTGAAAATCCTGCGTATTGACGCATAGTCCATAGTTTGCCGCGATACATATCTGTTTGAACTCCGCGTGTAAATGGAAACTCGCCCGACAATTCATCCCTTTTTGTAGGTTGATTGTATAGCTCTTTTATTTCAATACCCGAATCTGTATATATTTTTTTTTCGAATGGCATATTTAATTAAATTAATCGCTTAGCTTCAAATTGTAGGGCATTTAAAACAACGGTGTTTAGTTCAGAATCGGTGCTTGCAACATATTCCAAAATACGTTTGCTTAATTCGATACTATTGGCATCAGAAAGTAATGTGGCAGCTAGTTGATTAATAATAAAAGTATTTTGATCTTTTAAGTTGCCAATGGCCTTCCACATTTTTGAATCAATATAAATTTGCTGGGTTACATTGTATTCATACTCTGTTCGTAAAGTATCCAATAAAGTAAGTTGCAGATCAACAACGGTCATTCCTTCTGCAGGTGTGCGTGAAATTAAGTTTTTTAAAGACGATCTTTCGGCATACAATGTAAAACGCTCTAACGCTTGTAGTTTTAATTTTGTAATCTCGTTATTAATACCAAGTCTTTCTTGTATCTCATCTTTCATGCCCTTAAACTCAGCAAGAAGCCAAGCGATAGCTACAAAAAACATAAATATGGCAGCGAAAATAATATTTTGAACTGTTGCGGCAGAGAAATCCATAGATTGTTTATTTATAGCAAATTTAAGGCTTTTACTAAATGGTTTTGTTAAAGTATTAACAAGCTTCTACATTTAACTAGCGGTTTTTTAAAAGGTTAAAAATTAAACAAATCCTTTAAAATCGTATTTCGTAATATCTAATTATTAAATTTATTTAAATTTGTACAAACATTTAATTATGGGAACTACAACAATATTGCCTGTTACGTTTACATCTTTGGCCAAAGAAGAAATTAAAAGACTCATGCATGTGGATGGATTTGACGTAAATAAAATTCTACGTATTGGTGTAAAGGGTGGCGGATGTACTGGCATGACTTATATATTAGACTTTGGTGTTCAAACAGAAAAAGACGAAATTTTTGAAGTAGACGGAATCAGTGTCATCATGGAAAAAGCCCATGGTATTTATTTGACGGGGATGGAAATAGACTGGAATGGAGGGCTAAATAGTAGAGGGTTTACTTTTAATAATCCTAATGCAAGCAAAACCTGTGGTTGTGGTACAAGCTTTGCTGTGTAGGCAGTATAAAAATTTCTTAAATTTTGCTATATATTTTTTATATAAAATAGATTTATATTCCTGCATTAATATGTATTAGGCAAATTATTTCTTTTTTTCACTAACTGCATCTGCTGCACCAAGTGGCTTATCTTTTGCAAAGTCAACCAAAATTGGAGCCCCTACAAATATAGAAGAGTAGGTACCCGTAATAACACCAATCAACATTGCAAATGCAAAACCACGAGTTACTTCTCCACCAAATATGAATAGAATTAACAAGGTTAAAAATACGGTTAGCGAAGTCATGATTGTACGACTTAATGTATCGTTAACGGCGCGATTTATGATATTTGTTTTACTAGAACCTTTCATATCGCGGCTGTATTCTCTAATACGGTCAAATACAATTACGGTATCGTTCATGGAGAAACCAATAACAGTTAATATAGCAGCAATAAAATGTTGATCAATTTCCAGTGGGAATGACACAATATCTTTAAAGAAAGAGAATACAGCTAATGTTACAAATACATCATGCAGCAAGGTAACAATAGTTCCTACTGAATATCTCCAGTCGCGGAAACGCATGAATATATACAAGAAAATAGCTAACATGGCAAAGATGGTTGCTTTTACAGCACCACGCTTTAAATCGTCTGATATACTTGGCTGAACAGTAGAATAGGCCTGTATATTATTTTTAGTAAATTGAGCATAGGTTGTGCCTGAAGGCAATACTTTTTTAAGACCAAGGAACAACCTGTTTTTTACAGCACTATCAGCTTTGTCATCGCTTTTTAAATATGCGGTTGTGATATTTAAATGACGGCTATCTCCAACAGTCTTGATTGTTACATTATCTCCTTCTAGGGCTGCTTTTAGGTCGTTACGTATTTCATCATTTTTAACAGATTGGTCAAATTGAACAGTATAGCTTCTGCCTCCTTTAAATTCTACACCAAGGTGAAATCCATTAAAGAAAGATGCAACACCCATTAACAATACAAAAGCAGATATAACGTAGGCGTATTTTCTTAACTCAATAAATTTATAACTGGCATGTTTAAATATTTTTTTAGAGATACCAGTAAAGTAATTTAAGTGACGATTTTTATTTGTCCATATTTCGGTAATTAATCTTGATACCAATATTCCACAAAATAAAGAAAGTAAAATACCTATAATTTGTGTTGTAGCAAAACCTAGTACTGGGCCTAATCCAAAATAAAATAGTATAAATGCAGTAAGTAAAGAAGTTACGTGTGCATCAATTACCGGTGCAAGTGAACGCTTGTATCCATCATTAATTGCTAGTTGATGAGATTTACCTTTGATTAACTCTTCTTTAATACGTTCAAAAATAATAACGTTTGTATCCACTGCTAAGCCAATGGTTAAAACTAAGCCAGCAATACCAGCTGCGGTTAAAGTAAAGCCCATGGCTGTTAAAACACCGATTGTAAATAGCAGGTTAAATATTAGAGCAATATTTGCTATCCAGCCTCCTGTGTTGTAATACACTAGCATTAAAATAAAAATAACTAAAAAGGCAATACCAAAAGACATAGCACCACCTTGTACAGACTCCTTACCTAATGTAGGACCAACTACTTGTTGAGCTACAATTTTTGCCGGGGCATCTAACTTTCCAGACTTTAATATATTAGCTAAATCCTGTGCTTCTTGTACAGAATAATTTCCAGAAATTTCTGAGTTTCCACCTTCAATAGGGCCATTCACATTTGGCGCTGAGTATACAACGTCATCTAATGCAATTGCAATAGGACGATTAACATTTTTAGCAGTCAGTCTTGCCCAGGTTTTTGAACCAGTGCTTGTCATTTCCATTTTAATCGCAACCTTACCTCTCTCATCAAAATCTTGTCTGGCTTCTTTTACACCCTCGCCTTCTAATGGCGCTTTATCACTACCTGGCAATGTTTTAACTGCATATAATTGAAAAAATCGTTGAGATCCTTTAGCTGCTTTCTCTTCTATACCTAACAAAAATTTGGCATCGGCTGGTAACGCATTTTTAACTACTTCATTATTCAAGTATTCATAAAAAATACCTGTATCTTGTAAGGCTATACTTCCAATATTTGAATAAAAAAACTGTTTGCCAGTGGCTTGATCTGTTTGTGGATTTTGGGGATTAATTACCTTAAATAAAGGGTTTACATTCTGAAACAATTTAGCAGAATCAATTTTCCCAGTACTATCAACTTTTACACCATTTAAATAATTTTGTAGATTTTCATCAGCAACTTTTAAAGAAGCGGCAAGTTCATCAATACGATAAACCTCCCAAAACTGAAGGTGGGCAGAGGCTTGTAGTAATTTACGTACTCTGTCAATATCTGTAACCCCAGCCAATTCTACATTAATAATTCCTTTGTTTTCGTCGAAATTAATATTGGGTTGTGCTACGCCAAATTTATCAATACGACGTACTAAAATTTTATAGGTTTCTTTAATGGCACCAGCAGAAATTGTTTTTAGTTTACTAATTACTACAGCATCATTATCATTAATTTTTACTTCTTTTTCGGCACCTGCAAACACTGAAGCTAATTTACCAGAGCCATTTTGTTTGATAAAGGATTCGGTAAAAAGAGTAATAAAATCAGCATCGCTTGTGTTCTTTTGAGTTGTAGCAGTGCTAATAGCATTAAGTAAAATTGGATTTTTTGAATTGTTGCTCAATGATTTTAATAAATCAGAAAGACTCACATCAAGGGTTACACTGATACCGCCTTGTAAATCTAATCCAAGATTTAATTCATTGGTTTTACACTGCTTGTAAGTGGTTCCAAAAAATGGGTAAATTTTTAAATCCGCGGTGCTGTCAAGAATTCTTCTTTTCCTATATTCAATAGCAGCATCTTTTTCATCTCCTTTTAAATCGGGATTTGAAGCTTTTACAATTTTAGTCGCTTTTGCTGTAACCGTGTTTTCGTAATTACGCACCACCCATGTATAGGATAATTCCCAAAGAGAGATAACTGTAAGTGCAATCGTAAAAAACCAAACTAAACCTTTTAGTTTCATAATAATAGTCGTTTTAGTACCTTCTTTATTCAATTTTTAGAAGTGTGCAAAGATAGGGGAAAAACCTATTTAGTTTATATAGGGATTAATTTTAGAATTTTATACAATTTGCAGATTAAAGTAAATATATGAATTGTAAAATTAGTGTAATATTAAAATTATTGACTACAATAGTCCTTTTTTTTTCATGTACTAATACAAAATACATGATAATAGAGGTTAATAAAACTAAAAACGGCCAAATGCTTAAAACAGATAGTTTGTCTAATCAGTTTTTAGTTTCCTTGTTAAATAAATATCCTACTTATTTTGAAGATGTATTAAAAAATAAGGAAGATTTAAATGTTCAAATTATTTACACTCAAATTAATAGACAAAAAAATGGAATTGCACTTTTAAAGCATCATTATTTTAATGTAGATAAAGCAAAATATTTTTACCCAGCATCTACCGTAAAATTGCCTATTGTTTTACTGGCATTACAAAAGCTTAATTTGTTAAAGATAAAGGGGATAGACCGAAACACGACGATGTTAACTAAAACTGCTTTTAATGAACAATCAGAAGTATATAATGACCCCACTGCAATTGATGGCAAGCCCTCAATTGCACACTATATAAAAAAAATACTATTGGTTAGTGATAATGATGCTTACAATCGCCTGTATGAGTTTTTAGGACAAGATTATATTAATGCCGAAATGAAAAAGAAAGGTTATACAGATGTACAGATTTTACATCGGCTGAATATTTTTTTAACGGAAGAAGAAAACCGAAGAACTAATCCTATTAAATTTTATGATAACAATAGCAACCTGTTATACCAACAAGCAGAACAAATTAACTTAGCAAAATATGCAACAAGAAATGATACGCTTGGAAAGGGGTATTTTACAGGGGGGCAATTAAAAAATACCGCCATGGACTTTTCTAAAAAGAATAAGATTGGGTTAAAAGATTTGCATAAAGTACTAATCAGCCTGGTCTTTCCAGATAAAGTAAAAGTAAGTGAAAGGTTTAACATTAGTGAAGATGATCGGCTGTTCGTTTTGAAATATATGAGCGAATATCCAACTGAAAGCCTTAATCCGCCTTATGCAGCTGACACAACAACTTATTGGCCCGCCTATTGTAAGTTTATATTTTATGGTTCCCAAGCAGAAACGCCTGTAGATAATATTCGTATTTTTAATAAAGCGGGGGATGCATATGGTCATATGCTTGACGTTGCCTATGTAGTTGATTTTAAAAATAAAATTGAATTTTTTCTTTCGGCAATAATATATTGTAACAGCGACGATATTCTTAATGATGACAAATATGATTACGATAGTATTGGCAAGCCTTTTTTTAAAAATTTGGGCAAGGTTATTTATGATTATGAACTTAAGCGAAAATATAAAATCAAGCCTGATTTGTCTTCGCTTTTATTTGAATACGATAAATAGTTATTTTTGTGTACATCTAAAAAACAATTAATGCAATTATCATCACTACTGCAGCGTTTTAATGAACCAGAAACTTTAAAAATGGCTAAGCTGGGTCGTGAGCTAAGGGCACAAGGTTTTGATGTTACCGATTTAAGCTTAGGCGAACCTGATTTTGATACGCCTGACCATATTAAATTAGCTGCAAAAAAAGCCATTGATGATAATTACAGTCATTATACGCCAGTGGCAGGCTATTTTGATTTAAGAGAAGCTATTTGCTTAAAGTTGAAAAGAGATAACAACCTAGATTATACCCCAGATCAAATTATAGTAAGTACAGGCGCCAAACAAAGTATTTATAATACGGTAATGAGCATTGTAGATAAAGGAGATGAAGTAATTATTCCAACTCCTTTTTGGGTTACCTATTCCGAAATTGTAAAGATGGCTGGGGGCGAAGTAATAGCTGTAAAAACTTCTCTTGTAAATGAATATAAAATTACTGCTGACGAGTTAGAGGCTGCAATAACAATGAACACAAGATTGTTTATGTTTTCATCGCCATGTAATCCTAGTGGTGCAGTTTATTCAAAAGACGAATTAACTGCATTGGCTGAGGTTTTTAAAAAACACCCTAATGTTTTTATAATGAGCGATGAAATTTATGAGTATATTAATTTTGAAGGGGAGCATCAGAGCATTGCTCAGTTTGATTTTTTAAAAAAACGAGTTATTCTTATAAATGGGTTAAGCAAAGGATATGCCATGACCGGTTGGCGTTTGGGTTATATTGCAGGAGATACTACTATTGCCAAAGCTTGCGAAAAAATACAGGGACAAATTACTAGTGGTGCAACTGCTGTTTCGCAAAGAGCAGCTATTGCTGCATTAACAGGCGATATGAAGCCTACCGATATTATGGTAGAAGAATTTACAAAGCGAAGAAAAAGAGTAATGAAATTGCTTGCAGAAATCCCTGGTATTGTTTGTAGTGAACCACAGGGTGCTTTTTATGTTTTTCCCCAGGTTAATCAATATTTTGGAAAAGCAAATGGGGAAGATAAAATAGGTAATGCAGATGATCTTTGTATGTATTTATTAAATAATGCCCAGGTTTCAACCGTAACAGGGAGTGCATTTGGAGAACCCAATTGTATTCGAATTTCTTTTGCCAACAGCCTGGAAAATATTGAAAAAGGCTTTAGTAAAATTAAAGAGGCCTTGGCTAAATTAAAATAGTGTATTTATTAATTCAGGGGCCTAATTTTATTCAAACAATTCTAGTTTATTTTTTGGTCTACGGTTATCCTGCCATTTAAAACCTTTCAATTCTTTTTTATCTGTCGGTATTTCTTTTATTGGGTATAAAACGCCATCCACATTATTTACAAATTTTATTTTATTTAATTCTTTTTTTACAAAATAGATATCAATTACATCGCCACTGCTGTGGTTCATACCAACATAAGCGCTATCTTCATCCTGTGGGTAAAAAATGCTTTCAGCTGGACTTCCTTTTACGCGCACATAATCTATTGATCCTTCAGCAAAATACGCATTTAAGGTTCGTCCGGCAATTTGATTGTACATAGCTTCTTTGGTTTTATTAACAATCATAGCATTATTATAAACAAGTAGTCGTTTAGGTTTTTGCTTTAGTGTAAACAGATATAAGGTATCGCCGCTAATCTGAGAATTGTTATTCCATATAACAGGTTCGCCAAATAATTTAAAGGTAGAGTCCACAGTAGAGTAGTGTAAACTATCGCTTACTGCCTGCAAAGAGTCATTAAAAATACGCACATGATGAAAGCCTAAAAAATATCTAATAGCGGTATCTGCATCATTCGTTTTTACTACTAGTGTTTTTTTTAGGGTATCGGTTTGTGTAATTACTTTTCTTTCCAAACTATCATATTTTCGTAAGCCCGAAAACAGCGTATCAGCGGCAATGTAAGTACTATCTCCATCTCGGTATAAAATCATTACAGGTTTACGGGTAGCTAAAAAAGAATTAACTTTTGTATTGGCAAATATTTGATTTGCAATTATGGTTACATTATTAACACTATCAACCAATTTTGCATTTCCCTCCATTTGCAGGGTGCCGCTTTTTTTGTCTAATGCCATGATGTCTGCAATTCCGCTGCGTGTAGTATCACTAAAAGTAGGTCGGCCCGAAAAAAGAGCTTCGCCAGTTTCTAAATTATAAGTCCCCGAGTTTGTTGTAACTACACTTCCATCTTTACCTATAATGCGTGTTTTGGAAATAAAAGTGACAATATTATTTTTTATATTGTAAAGTAAACTATCAGTCCATATATCTCGGTCGGGATCTTTTAGGTGCACATCTTTTTTAAAATAAACATCCTTAGTATCAGCATAATACACCCCATCACGGCTGGTTAAAATTGTTTTATTGTTTGTAATTCTGCCTCCGTTTTTATAGGTAGCTATACCGGTTTGTAAATTATACTCTAGTTCATCGGTGTATAGGGTTCCTTTTTTATCGGTAAGTTTCACATTATTTTTTAAATAAGCTATTCTATCCGCACCAACATATATCAGACTTTGTGCATAAGTATGTATGCTGTCGTTATCATTGATATGCACATTGCCATATGCTTCTATCACATTTGTAGTTCTGTTTATGGTAGCACTATCGCAATAAAAAGTAGTAAGATTTTCCTTGATGATTACATTGCCAGCAATAGTTTCAAGCGAATTAGCTGAATCAATAGTAATAAATCGTAAGCTTTTTCCTTGTACTATTTTTATGGAACGAATGTTAACCGAAGATGAAGTAGTACTAATAATTTGCTGAGCAGTAATTTGATAGCAGCTGTTAATTAATAAGAGAACAACCATTATAATTCTGTAAAAGAAAATGTAGATATTGAATTTAAATTGCAATGGTCCTGTTTTTGATCAGAATGTAAATTGGTGTTTTTATTTTATAATTCTGATAGCTTTATTGATTATAATTGTTAATGTTTTAGGTAAGGTGCATTTATGGTATCGGGTAAAGGAACAGTTAAAGAGTTCGTTGTATTTTTTTTGCCAAATACCGAAATATGCAGATACCTTTTTGGATTAGTCTTTAAATCATCAATAAGCAGATTGAGTTTATTAGTTGTGGCGGAAAGATTATTATACAATTTCGTATCATTTAAAAGTAATCCAGCACTACCTGATGTGCTATTTAATTTGCCAATAGTTGATTTGAGATCGGTAATAGTTGTATTTAATATATTAAAAGTTTTTTCTAGGTCTAAATTCGAAAAGTTGGTAGCCGTTTTATCTAAATTTCCCACCAAGTTATTAATCTTATTATTATTTTTATCGAGGTTGGTAGTAAAGGAATTAAGGTTGTTTAAAGTGCCAGCTAGTGCACCTGTTTGCGTATTTAGCAATGTGGTTAGCGAAGCCGAAGATTCGATTAGGTTGGCTGTTGTTTTGTTTAGATTTTCGAGTGTGGCGCTTATGTTATTTTTTGCTGATGGGTCAAGAATGCGATTAAAACTAAACAAAATTGAATCAATAGAGCTTACCGCTTTTTTTACCTGTATAAAAATAGGGTCTACTTTACTAAGTATTTCATTAAACATTCCAGTAGTAGGCTCTGTAGCGATGGTATCATTTTTTGGAATATAATCTTTTGCATCACCTAATTTAATATTAATACTAATCAATCCTAGTAGAGTTTGTTCAATAGTTGCAATAGAATTATTTGGGATATTAACATCTTTTGTGAGATTCATATTCACTAAAATTTCTTTCATATTTTTATCAGTAGTAATACTGTAAACAGTTCCTACCTGAAGACCATTTATCATTACAGGATTAGATGCTGCAAGGCCTTGTACATTCGTGTATTTAGCATAAAGGGTATGTGTTTTTCCAAAAAAAGTTTTTCCTTTTAAAAAATTAAAACCCATTATTAAAACGGTAATAGTAATTGCTGTAATAGCACCTATTTTAGTTTCGTTTGAAATTTTCATTGTATTTATATAACGGATAACCTGATTTAGTTAATATCAAAAGTAATTTAATTATAATTCTTTAATTAAAATCTTATCGAATTGGGGTTACATTATTTGCACTTTCTACTTGAGCTTTATAGCGTTTTACAGCTTCAGTTATCGCTTCTGCGAGTTCCTGTTGACCTTTTTCGCTGTTAATATACCGTTCATCTTCTGGGTTATTAATAAAGCCGGTTTCAATTAATATAGCAGGCATATTGGTTGCTTGTAAAACCCATATGCCTTTTTGACGTTGGTTTACACCCAGTGCTTGCCGACCTGTATTTTCTATTTCTTCATTTACCATAGTAGCCAATCGGTCACTTCTTTCCTGAAATCGTTTGGCATAAATAGCTGCAATGGTTCTTCCTTCGGGAGTTCTAAAATCCAAACCGGAATCTACAGAGTCCACACCGTTTGCTTCAATTTCAAAATTCTCATCACCATCCATTATGGCCTGCAATTTGGCACTGGTTTTATGTGCCGCAAATATCCACACACTAGTGCCATTGCGTGTAAGGGGCATTTTAAAATATTCATATACCGATTCTATAGCTTCATAGGGAGTTTTAATTTTTTTCTTTCTCTTTCCCTTGCCTTTATATGATATTTTATAGCGGGTAACTGTTCGTTCGCCAATTTTTCTTCTGCCCTGTTTTAAGGGGCCGCTATCAGCATGTATACATAAAAAGAGATCACCTTTGTACTCATTAGCTATTTTTGCTTTTTCGGTAGGCGATTGGTAAATATCTGTTGTTCGGGTTGGAATTACATTTACATTGGGAATTTGTTTTTTTAATTCATCAACCAATTTTAGAGCAATAGCAAGCGTTACATCCTTTTCCTGTGATCGTAAAGAATTTTCATATTGGCCCGTTGCACCTGGGTCTCTAGTACCACCATGCCCCGCATCTACCACAATTGTTTTAATTAGTTTTGGAGTTTGGGCATATGCATTAGCAAATATTAACAAATGTAAAGGAGCAAAAACAAATAAAAAAGATACTTTTTTCATTAACATATAATACTCAATTTTATCAGGTTTATTAATTAAACAATTATTCACATTTATCCCAACAAGTATCGGGAGTTTATAGTTATTTTTGTCATTCTTAAATATGAACCAACTTAACAAAGGTAAGGCAAAATATATATCGTTATGGGCATTGATGTTGTTGTTATTCTCTATAATGATGAATTACAGTGCTAGAGGTTTTCATGTAGATGGCTTTCACATTTATTTATCTATCGATACAATTCCAGTTAACAGATTAGATACGCAAAAATTTAAAGCCAATAATAATAAAGAATCTATATTATCTACTTACATAGTAGATACCAGCCGGGTTGTTACAATTGACACCTTTCCATTTAGATCTTCAAAAGATGCATTAGACGCCTTGGTTGTCTACCATGCCGATGACTCAATGGTAATGGATATACCTGCAAAAAAAATATTTTTGTATGGCAAAAAAACTAATGTTAAATACAGAGACAATGAGCTGTATGCCCCAAGGATAGAATTTAATCAGACTACTAGTTTGGTTAGTGCTTATTTAATTAAGGATAGTACAGGAAAAGTAATTTCTTTTCCACGATTTAATCAGGCAGACTTTGTAACACAAAGTGATTCTATAAATTTTAATATGAAAACGGGTAAGGGGATTACTAAAGGAACTTATACACAGCAAGGGGAATTATTTATTTATGGAGATAGGATAAAAAAAATTGATGCAGATATTTTTTACGCTTTTAAAGGAAGATTTACAACCTGTAATTTAGATACCCCACATTTTTCTTTTGTAAGTAAAAAAATAAAATTCATCAATAAAAAAATGGCGATTACAGGTCCGGTGCATCCCGAATTTGAAGGCATACCCATACCTATTTATTTACCTTTTGGAGTTTATCCATTAAAAACAGGTAGACATTCAGGTGTTTTAGCACCCTCATTTAATGCGAATGAGCAACTGGGTCTAGCATTGGAAGGATTGGGTTATTATAAAGTGCTGAATGATAATTTAGATATTGTACTAAGGGGTACTATTTATTCTTATGGAGGATGGACGGCAAATATTAGTCCTAGGTATTTTAAACGATACCGATACCAAGGAAATTTTACGCTAGATATCCAGCATTTGAGAAATTTGGACAAATCGGGTGCCAGAAATTTTAATATACGTTGGAGTCATACCTCCGATACCAAAGCTAGACCAGGCGTTAGTTTTAACGCTAGTTTAAATGCTGGTAGTAGTGGATTCAACTCTTCTGTACCCAACAGCCCTCAACGAAATTTCCAAAATCAGTTAAACTCTTCTATTACCTATTCAAAAACATGGAAAAACAAACCGTTTAATATAAATATTAGTAGTAATCATAACCAAAATACAAATAGTAAATTAATAAATATCAATTTACCTGATATAGGGTTTAATGTAAATACCTTATATCCTTTTCGACGAAAGGAGGTAATAGGCCAATACAAATGGTACGAAAATTTAGGCATAGCGTTAAACACAAATATGCGAAGTCTTTCTTCTTTTTATGATATACTAGGAGATTTTGTTAACGAATTTGCAAGTAATTATAAATGGGGAGCTAGTCATAATATACCCATTAGTTTATCATTACCTCAAATAGGTAGTTTTCAGTTTTCGCCCAATATTTCATATCAAGAAAAATGGTATCAAGAAAAATTTATTCGTAGCTGGAATAGCACTAATAAAAAAGTGGATACTACAATTAAAAAAGGTTTCTATTCTGCCCGCGAAATGACTTTTGGCATGGGCATGACTACGCGTATTTTTGGCATGTTTACATTTAAAAAAACGAGTAAGATTCAGGCCATTCGTCACGAAATAAGGCCTTCTATTTCGGCGAGTTATAAACCCGATATGAATAGACCGTTTTGGTACACAACTCAAATTGACACTTTCAAAAATTTTAGAAAATATTCGCTACACGATCGAGGTGTTTTTGGCGCTTTTAGCGAAGGGAAATTTGGCGGTTTAAGTTTTGGGATTGATAATAATATACAAATGAAAGTGCGAGATAGAAAAGATACTACAGAAGAAGCTATTAAAAAAATTACATTGATTGATGGGTTTAGTATTAACAGTGGATATAATTTTCTTCAGGATTCATTTAAATTAAGTCCGTTTAATATTAATATCCGCACCAATTTATTCGAAAAAATAAGTATTGCAGCAAGTGCAGTCGTGGTTCCATATTTAACAAATAGTAAAGGGGATTTTATTGATAAATTAGTTTGGAATAAAAAAGCAGCTTTAGGTAAATTAACCAGTGCTAATATTGCGTTACAAAGTCAATTTAAGGGAGGCGATAAAAATGAAAAATTACCAATTAACAACAATCAACAAACTAGTCAGCTTAATGCTATTTCTGGTTTGCCTTTAAATGAATACCAACAAGAAGCGGCTTATTTAAGCAACAATCCAGGAGAGTTTGCAAACTTTAATATTCCCTGGAGTGTTAGTTTTCAGTATGCTTTAAATTACAATAGAGTGCCCAATGGATTTGGAACAGGGTACAAAAATTTTATAACTCAAAATGTAAGTTGGACAGGTTCTTTAAACCTTACTGCAAAATGGCAGATTGGCTTAAATGGGTCATATAATATTTCACAAAAAGAGTTAGGCATGCTTAGCATGTACCTTACAAGGGAGATGCATTGTTGGCAAATGGCTATTAATATTTCTCCGGTGGGAAAATACCGGTCATTTAATATTAGCATCAGTCCTAAATCTGGATTGTTACGCGATTTAAAAATAAACAGATCTCGATATTTCTATGACTTATAAATTGGTCCTAAATGGTTTAATGAGTTAGAAGCTCAGCTGCATCTACTTTGGATAGTTGGTGGCAAGGTTTAATAAAATTTAGAAAAGAAATTTATCAAGAGATTGATTTGTAAACATCTAAACCTGTCTTAAATACTCCTTTAGCATAGTATTAAAAACTTTCTCTTTTAAATGAGCAACTGTAATTTCTATTGAAGAAACAGGCGGCAAAAAATGCATTTTTAATTTAATTGGTAATAAGAAGAATTTTTTATTAATTGGCATCGCCTTTTTTGTTCCAATAATAATGCAGGGCATGATGTCTTTTTTTGTTGCAACAGCTAGTCTAAAGGCACCATCATAAAAAGACTGAAGTGCTTCTGTTGTTCGGTTTCTTGCCCCTTCGGGGTAGATGCACATATGTATTCCGTTAGATAATACTTTTTTCATAGTATCAAAACTTTTGCTTCTGCTTTTTTCATTTTTTCTGTCAACTAAAACAGATCCGCGTTTATAAAACGAACCAAATAGAGGAATTTTTGCAAAAGAAGTTTTTGCAATCGTTTTATTTGCTCCAGGAACAAAAGGAGCAGAAAGAGGCACATCTAATAAAGCGTTGTGATTAAAAACAATAATATATGCGGTATTGGATTTAAAATTTTCTTTGCCAGTAACTTTAACCGGGCACCCAATTAAAAAAAGCCATACTCTCATCCATATTTTAGAAACAGTTATAAAGTATTTTTGTCCTTTAGGGTCTTTCATTAAATGCGAAGCCATTGAGGGAATAAATATAATTAGAAAGGTTACTAAAAAACTGAGTAAACCCCATAAGGCCCAGAATCTTCCAAAAATATTTTTTAAAAGGGTCATGTTTATGGTTAGTATTAAGGGGTTAGTAATTTCCAATCAATTGGAGCCAATCCTTGTTTAATTAATATTTCATTTGTTTTTGAAAAATGGTTACAACCAAAAAAACCAGTATGTGCCGATAGCGGAGACGGGTGTGCTGCTTTTAAGACAGTATGTTTTGTTTCATCAATAAGTATTTGTTTTTCTTGCGCAAATTTACCCCAGAGCAAAAATACAATTCCTTTTTTCTCATCTGATATTTTTTGAATTACGGCATCTGTAAATTCCCCCCATCCAAATTTAGCATGACTATTTGGTTCGTTAGCCCTAACAGTTAAGGCCGAATTTAGGAGTAGTATTCCTTGCTCAGCCCAGCGAGTTAAATTACCATATTGTACTGGCATAGCAATTCCAATATCTGTTTGTATTTCTTTGTATATATTAGCGAGTGATGGAGGAGGTTTAATACCATTTTGAACAGAAAAGCTTAATCCATGAGCTTGGCCTTCTCCGTGATAAGGATCCTGCCCGATAATAACCACTTTTAGCTTGTTAAAAGGCGTTTGGTTAAATGCGTTAAAAATGAGGGAGCCTAAAGGGTAAATAATTTTGCCAGTAGATTTTTCAGTTTTTAAAAAAAATACAATTTGCTTAAAGTAAGGTTTAGTAAATTCTTTTTTTAAAACTTCTTTCCAGGTCGCTTCCATTTTTACTTCCATATTCTAAAGTTTGTATAAAAATAAATAAGAGTCGCCATATAGCGACTCTTATTTATTTTTAACTATAATTATTCCGGTAGGTATCGCAGAAAATTAATAATATTTTTTAATTGTGACTCGGATTGGATTCGAACCAATGACCCTCAGCTTAGAAGGCTGATGCTCTATCCAGCTGAGCTACCGAGCCAATTATTTTAGTTGATATGGCTAAAATCGGTTGCAAATATAGGTAATTATATAAAAGGTTATTTAATAAAAAACGGGAAGGTATTTAGAATAATATAAAATAACATTTCAATTGCTTTCCCTTTTACAAATTTAATTTTATAGTTATAATCATATTTTAATAAAAAACAAGTAAACATTGATTTGCATAATGAGGATGCTTTTAGAAGCTATTTTGTCTATTTTGTATATTAATTTTATTAATACGGGGTGGTAAAAATTGATAAAGGTTTGATTTTTAATAATTTAGGTCTAAAAATAAAATAAGTACAAATTTTGCCTTTGTATTTATTTAACATTATATTTGCATATAACTCATATAAAAAATTTCAATAAATTTAAAGTTTATGAAACAAAAACTAACATTAATTTTGGCATTGTCTATCTTAGCCACAAGCGCCTTTTCTCAAAAATCTAAAAAGATGGGGGATGGAGCAAAAAAAGGACAAGTTATTGGTTTACATTATAACATGACTGATTTTGACGCCCCTCAAGGTGTTAAGTATCCATTAAGAAGTGATGGCTATAATCGATTAAAAAATATGACCAAAGGATTTTCTTTGTCATATTGGAAAGGGATTACTTCAAAAATTGATTATTCTGTAAAACTAAATGCTAGTTTTCGTGATTACCGTGCAATTCGCACAGGCTTAACACAAAAGACTGAAATAGGTGCTGAATTAGAACCATCAATTAACATTCGTCCTTTTGATAACGCAGCAATGTTAAGTCCAGTTGCAACAGTTGGTGTTGGTGGAGGTTTTTATACTGATAAATTAGGGGCTTATGTTCCAGCAGGCCTTGGTCTTCAGGTTAATTTTAATAGCATTACTTATTTGTTATTTCAGTTCCAATACAGATGGTCACTTACTAAAGATGTGTTAGGCGACAATTTATTCTATTCTGTTGGCTTTGCTCAGAGTATTGGTAAGGAAAAAAAAAAAGTAGTTCCACCACCACCGCCTCCAGTAATTGAGGTTCCAAAAGATAGAGATGGAGATGGTGTTTTGGATGTGGATGATAAATGCCCAGATGTATCTGGTTTAGCTTCTTTGCAAGGTTGTCCTGATAAAGATGGTGATGGAATAACAGATGATAGTGATAAATGCCCTACAATTGCGGGTTTAGCACGTTATCAAGGTTGCCCAATACCAGATACTGATGGGGATGGACTAAACGACGAAGTGGATGTTTGCCCTACAGTTGCGGGTGTTGCTCGTTACAAAGGTTGTCCAATACCAGATACCGATGGTGATGGTGTAAATGATGAAGAAGATAAATGTATCACTGAAAAAGGACCAGCATCAAATTTCGGTTGTCCTGTAATAAGCGAAGAAATTATTAAGAAAGTTAATACAGCTGCTAAAAATATTTTCTTTGTTACTGGAAGTGCAAAACTGTTAGCTAAATCAAATGCTAAATTGAATGAGGTAGTTGCTATTTTAAATGCAAATGTTTCTTACAATGTGGCAGTAAATGGTCATACAGATAATACCGGCAAAGCAGATAAAAATCAAACTTTATCTGAAAACAGGGCTGCTTCTGTAAAATCATATTTAGTTAGCAAGGGCGTTTCTGATTCACGGATTACTGTTACAGGATATGGTCAGGGAGTGCCTCTTGAAGATAATAAAACTGCTGCAGGCCGTGCCAAAAATAGAAGAGTAGAAATGAGCTTAAAAAATTATTAGTAGTTTTTTTGAACATATTTTAAATCCCCGATTTTATCGGGGATTTTTTTATTTAGCAGATTAAGCTACGGATTAGACGAATTATCACAGATGATGAAAGATTTTAGATGACAATTTATATCTTTTTTTCTAGGTTCATCAACTTTTCAAAAGCAATTTCATAATCTGTATTTGCCTTTATTAAATTATCTGTATTTGTTTTATACTCTGATTCTGTTTGTATAAATTTAGTTCTGTTGTTATATACATCAGGTGACGCAAGGTCTATTTCTAACTGCGATTTAATCTTACTAAGTTTTGCAATTTTTTCTTCAAGCTGCTGAAAAATATTTTTTTGCTTTTGTAATATTTTTTTAAATTCTTTATCAATAATGTTGTTTTGTGTATTAGCTAAAGGAGTCTCAACTTGATTTTTAGATTCTTTTTTTACAGAAATTCCCTTTGTCAGCTGCTTATTCCCTTCTGCTTTTAATAATGCAGCATCTGCTTTTTCTTTTCTTTCTTTCCAATCTTCATATTCGGCATAAGTGCCTTTAAATTCTCGTATTTTATGGTCTTCTATATCCCAAATTTTATTAGCAATTCGACTTATAAAATACCTATCGTGACTTACTAAAACTATAGTTCCTTCATATTTATTTAACGATTCTACCAATAAATCAACAGAGTGAATATCTAAATGGTTAGTGGGTTCATCCAGGATTAAAAAATTAGCTTTGCTAGCAATGGTTTTTGCTAAAGCAACCCTAGCTTTTTCGCCGCCACTTAATACTTTAATTTTCTTTTCAACAGCTTCGCCACTAAATAAAAAAGCACCCAGTAAACTTCTTAATTCTAAATCATTTTTTCCGCTTCGAGCTTCTTTTAATTCTTCTAGTACATCATTGTTTTGGTTTAAAGCCTCTAACTGATGCTGGGCATAAAAAGACTCTTCTACATTATGTCCCCATTCTCGCTCACCAAAAAATGGTTCGGTATCAGCAATAATTCTTAATAAAGTAGATTTCCCTTTTCCATTAGCACCAATCAATGCAATTTTATCACCACGGTCAATTTCTGCACCCGTATCTTCCAAAATTATTGTTTCGCCAAAACGTTTACTTATATGTTTTAAAGTAACCACAATTTTACCTGGTGTTTTGTCAATGGCAAAATTAATACGCATATTTGGACGTTCTAATTCTACATTTTCTATCCGATTTAATTTTTCTAAACGCTTAACAATACTCTGTGCCGCCGCTGCTTTACTGGCTTTAGCTTTAAAACGTTCAACAAAGCGTTCATTCTGTCGTATATAATCCTGTTGGTTTTCGTAAGCCTTCTGCTGCATGTCAATACGAAGGGCTTTTTCCTGTTCGTAATAAGAATAATTACCAGTATAAAAATGTAATTCTCTCTGATAAAGTTCTACAACTTTATTTACCATCCTATCTAAAAAGAAACGATCATGCGATACAATTACCACCGCGCCAGGATAATGAATCAAATATTTTTCAAGCCATTCAATACTAGGTAAATCCAAGTGATTGGTTGGTTCATCCATTAATAAAACATCGGGGTTCATTAAAATCATTTTAGCCAACAATACCCTCATACGCCAACCCCCGCTAAATTTTTTATATTGCTTTCTCAAATCTGCATTGGCAAACCCAAGCCCTTGTAAAATTTCTTCTGTACGGTGATGTATACTATATCCATCTAGTACTTCCATTTCGTGTAATAAGTCGGCATATTTATTAGCCAAACTTTCATCACCTGTTTTTTCTAATTCGATACCTAAAAGTTCTAATTCTTTTTCTAATTTTTTTACACGTTCAAATGCGCCCATCGCTACTTCTAAAATAGAATCGTCGGTATCAAATCCTAATAAATCCTGATGTAAAAAACCAATTGTGGTTTCCCGCCCTTTTTCTACAGTGCCTTTTGCAGGACTGTATTGTCCAGTTAATACTTTGAGTAAAGTAGATTTACCCGTGCCATTATATCCAATTAATCCAATACGTTCATTGGGCTGTATATGCCAAGTTGCATCTTCTACAATTGTTCTGGCACCAAATTCAAATGTTACATTTTGTAATCCTAAAAGCATAGTAAAATTTCGAGGCGTTTTATAATAAGCGGCAAAAATAACGATTATCGAACCTTAATGAGTAAATACTGTTATAATAAATAAAAAATTACGGTATTATGCTTATTTATTTTACGAGTCGCTAAATTTGTAAAAAATATACTACTATGAATAAAATAATTTTAGCTGTTATGTTCTTTGTGCTTGCATTAGTAGCGTATTATTTATATAAGTTTAAGACAGGTGATGGAGCAGATATGGTACCCCAAAAAAAAGCGATTGCTTTAAAAAAGCATTCGCAAATGTTTAATCAGTCGGTAGATAATGCGATGAATGCCTATTTTGATATGGCTCTAGCCTTTGTAGAGGCAGATACTACAAAGGTTAAGACGCATGCAATAAAATTTATTCAATTACTTGATGTCATTCCAATGGATGAGTTAAAAAAAGATACTATCCATATTTATGATATTGCTATGGAAAATTTTACAGGTGTAAAAGTTAATGCCCAATCTATATTAGCCATGTTAAATATTCGGGAGATGCGAAAAGATTTTAGTATGGTTTCTGAAAATTTGTATCCCTTATTTAAAGTAATTAATTATGAAGGTGAAAATATGTATTGGCAAAATTGTCCTATGGCATTTGGAGAGGATAACGGAGCTAACTGGGTAAGTAAAACTACAGAAGTAATTAACCCATACCTAGGTAGAAAACACCCCGAATTTAATGGCACAATGTTACATTGCGGAATAGTGAAAGATACAATAAAGGCACAATAATTATTATAGATATATTTAAATGAATCGCAGTAATCAAGTTATAGTAATCATGAAAATTTCTTTTTTTCTTTTTTTCTTTTTCTTTTTTTCTTTTTTTAGCTTTGCACAAAATAAATATACTATTAGTGGTTATGTAAAAGATTCGCTTAATGGCGAAACCCTCATTGGCGCTACCATTACGGTTCAAGGGCTAACCAAGGGAGTGAGCAGTAATCTTTATGGTTTTTATTCTATAACGCTTGATGAAGGTAAGTACGTACTAATTTTTTCTTTTATCGGATACAGATATAAAGCTGTTGAAATTAATCTAGAAGCAGATACTAAAATAATTTTTGACGTTTTACCAAAGATAAATTTATCACAAGAGCTGGTTGTGTCTACTAAAAAAAGAGATACAAATATTAAAGATGCTCAAATGGGAAAAATAACTTTACCTATTGAACAAATAAAATCAATTCCTGCCTTTTTGGGCGAAGTAGATTTATTAAAAACCATTCAGTTTTTGCCTGGGGTAAGAAATGCCGGGGAAGGGAGTGCTGGAATTTATGTAAGGGGAGGGGGCCCAGATCAGAATTTGATACTATTGGATGATGCCCCTGTTTATAATACAGGTCACCTATTTGGTTTTTTTTCTATTTTTAATGCTGATGCTATTAAAAATGTAACCCTTATTAAAGGGGGCATGCCCGCACAATATGGCGGCCGCCTGTCAAGTGTATTAGACGTTTCTATGAAAGAAGGGAATAATCAGAAATTACAAATAGAGGGCGGCATTGGCTTAATCGCATCCAGGCTATCTATTCAGGGTCCTATAAAAAAAAATAAATCATCATTTATTGTTTCTGCTAGACGCACTTATGTTGATGCACTCTCCAAACCTTTTATTAAATCTACTAGCCAGTTTAAAGGAAGCGGCTACTACTTTTATGATTTAAACGCGAAGGCTAATTACATTTTTTCTGACAAAAATAGAATTTATCTCAGTGGCTATTTTGGACGTGATGTTTTTGATTTTACAAATGGCAAACAAAGTTTAAAAGTAAATATCCCATGGGGTAATGCAACAGGAACATTTCGCTGGAATCATGTTTTTAATAATAAACTCTTTGGAAATACCACCGCTGTATATAACAATTATAATTTTACTTTTAATGCCATACAAAATAACTTTGAAGTAAAATTAGCCTCAGGCATTAGAGACTTGAGCATTAAGCAAGATTTTGACTTGTACCCTTATACAGGTCATAAGCTTAAGTTTGGCGGTATTTACACTTACCATAAATTTACACCTTCTGTTGTAAGTGGTAAGCAAGATTCCATCGTTTTTAAACCTAATAATGCACAAGTAAAATATGGACACGAGGCTGCATTATACTTACAAGATGATTGGGAAATTAATGAAAAAATAAAAATAAATGTCGGGTTAAGATATAGTTGGTTTCAACAAAGAGGTCCCTATAAAATATATCGAACAGATGACAATGGAAATCGGTTAGATAGTACCGTATTTAAAAATGGTGATGCAATAAAAACGTATGGTGGCTTAGAGCCCCGCGTAACCATTCGTTATGCATTAAATGATGCAACTTCTGTTAAAGGTTCGGTAACCCGCAACTTGCAATATATACACCTAGTTAGCAATTCAGGAACAACCTTACCCACTGATATTTGGGTGCCTTGTACCTACAAAGTAAAACCACAAATTAGCTGGCTTTACGCAACCGGCTTGTTTAAAAATTTTAAAGATAATACTTATGAAACCTCTATAGAATTATATTATAAACAACTACAAAATCAAATTGAATATCAAGATGGCTTTACACCCAATGGACTTGATGATACAGAGAATTCATTTGTATTTGGTAAAGGCTCAAGTTATGGAGCCGAATTTTTCATTAATAAAACAAAAGGCAGATTAACAGGTTGGGTGGGTTATACATTAAGTTGGACTTGGCGTAAATTTGCTGAATTAAACTTTGGTGAAAAATACCCAGCTAAATACGATCGTAGAAATGATATGAGTGTGGTGGCCTTGTACGAGTTGAATAAAAAATGGAGACTATCTGCTTCGTTTGTGTATGGTACCGGCAATTCGGCCACATTGCCACAAAGATTTTATATAGTAGGGGGTGTGCTTACACAGGAGTATAGTCGAATAAACGAATATCGATTGCCATCATACCATCGGATTGATTTTGCTGCGATACTTACCCCAAAGAAAAATATAAAGCGAAATTGGAAAACGGAGTGGGTATTCAGTGTTTACAATGCCTATAATCGTAAAAACCCATACTTTATATATTTTGACCAAACCGGAAACCCTTTTAATGGCAGTTTGCAAGTACAAGCTAAGCAGGTTTCTTTATTTCCGGTAATACCAGCTGTTACTTGGAATGTGAAATTTTAAAATTGACAAGGCAATGCCCAGCTTCGTAAGTAAAATTTGGAGTTAATCTTGTAAAAGTATCGTGACGTCACAAACATTTTACCTGGGTATTGACGGTCGTTGTTAATGCTGTTTTTACTGTAATCTGTTTTGACGCAGGAATCAAATGTTGTGGCAAGAAAAAAAGCTAAAATAGATAGGATTCCTTAAAATAAGGCTGTTGGTTATCAGATATAACCAAATACGATTTATATTATTGCTTTATTTTAGGCTTATGTACAAATTGTATAACCCCGCTTTTCTGTAAATCTGATGAAATACGTACTTCGTACCGACTATCCCCGTCATTTATAATCATCAGAGCTGTATTTGGCGCTATAGTTCCAAGGTTTTCGGCATACATAATTAATTCATTTAATTCCCTGGTTTCATCAATATTAAGTTTTAAACTTATAGATTTATCGCTTAATCGCTTATTTGATAATAATAATTTATCATTAAAAAACAGGGAAATACTATCTCCATCAATTTCTCCATTGTCATATAAATCTACTGTAAAACTGCCATTATCAATTTCAATAGTTTTTAGTAAATAATTACTCCTCTTCTGGTACAGGATTTCAGGTATTTTTTTTTCGATAATTTCTGCTTTAGATGATTTTGGAAAAGGTGTTTTTTCTGGCGTTAGCACTATTTTTTTTATTTCCTGATCTTTTGCATCCTCCTCATTTTTATTAGGAACCACTTTGTTGATTGGTGTTTCAGTAGTTTTTTTAGTTTTAGCAATTTTAGAAGCGTTTTCTATAGGATTAGATTTTGCAACAGACTCTGTTTTTTTTGTTGCAACTTTTACTGTGTTATTATTGTAATAATCAGGATTTTTTTTAAGCATTCTCCTTGATAAAATAGTGGTTCCAAAACCACAATCTCCATTTTGATTGGGAGCAGGAAGCCAGGAGCCTTCGAGTATTTGTTCATTATCCCTTTGAAAATAAGTTAAGTGATGTATTTGAAAACAATTTCGAATATTAGCGGGCACATTTGTTTTTGTTCTTTTAATTTCACCTACTTCTATATATTTATCAGCTTTGTTTAAAGTACCTTTTAACTCACAAATAGTATAATAACGTTTTCCGCCATCACTAAAATAAGTGTAGGAATAGCCAGTTACTTTAGATTTGTCTACTTCAATTTCAATTACATATTCACAACTATCTCCACTCCAACCTGTAAAAGCAGAACTTTTATCTACAAACGATCCTTTCCATTGCCCTGTAAAGTCTTGGGCAGACAGTTGGGTTGCAAAAAAAACAAACAAGAATACCTGAATAATTTTAATCATATTGGCAAAGATATTTTAGATTAATTTTTCCTTAGCTAATACTTCGTTAAATTTGCAAACTGTAAGCCGCAAAGGTTTGCGAATAAAGATATGATAAAGATAACATTACCAGATGGTGCAGTTAAAGAATTTGAGCAGGGAACTTCTTCATTTGACATAGCAAAATCTATTAGTGAAGGCCTGGCAAGAAAAGTATTGGCTGCTAATATTAATGGAGAAATTTGGGATGCACATAGACCTATTGAAGCAGATGCTTCGCTTAAACTCCTTACTTGGGAAGATTTAGATGGCAAAGCAACTTTTTGGCACTCCTCTGCACATTTAATGGCCGAAGCGGTAGAATCTAGCTTCCCTGGTGTTAAATTTTGGGTTGGCCCAGCTATTGATAAAGGCTTTTATTATGATATGGATGTAGGGGATAAAAAAATTAAGGAAGAAGATTTGGATTTTTT
>CAMBEI010000011.1 GCA_945865645.1 Chitinophaga pinensis
AGCCTAATCTTGAATTTATACGAGGATTTACGGCACGATCAATAAAATCTTCCTCTTTATCACTAAGTTCTTCCACAAATTTATCACCCTGTTCCACATATATATGACAGGTGCTACATGCACATACCCCACCACAATTATGATGTAATTCAATATTATTTTTTAAAGCTACTTCTAACAGTGATTGATCTGCTTCAACACCTGATAAGACTATTTGCTCAAGCCCCTTTTGTTCAAATTTAAATATTATATTATACATAAGTTGCAAATTTCGGTTTGCAAACCTAGTTTAAATTACTAAATAGGGAAAAAATTACTTCTTTGCCGCTTGATGATTAAATTTGTTTAATCAAATTCTTCGATTATATTTATTTAAAATCAATCAAAACCTAATGAGTTCAAATTTAAAAATATTCATTCAATTTAGTTTATTTCTTTTAAGTATATGCTCACTTTCCTGTAGTGGTAATGATGATGACAATAAATATAAAAAAGACAGTTTAACTACTTTTATACGAAAAGAAACAAAAAAAGAACCTGACGAAAAATACCAGCGACCGCCCATTGTAAATATTGTAGATACCGTTACGGCCAAAATGATTATTATATATACTAAGGATAGCGCAGCAAACTTTGAACGTATAAGTTTAAAGTTGGGCAAAATATATGGTGCAAAACTGCCTGCGTATTTAAAAAAGAACAAACTAAAAATAATAGGCCCACCAATGGCCTGGTATAAAAAACAAAAAGCCCCCTACTTTTTTGAAGCGGGTATTCCTATTAACAAAAAAGGGACTAAATCAATTGCGGGTGTTCAAATAAGAGAAATTAAGGCTGGAAAAGCAGTGATTGCTCATTTTTACGGCCCATTTCAACAACTTCCTTTAGGTTACGATGCTGTTAAAGAATGGATAAAAGACAATAATAAAACACTTGCAGGTTCTCCATACGAAACTTATGTTACGGATCCTGTAGATAAAAATGGTAAACAGGTAGACCCCTATAAAATAAAAACAGATATTATTTTTCCCATAAAATAAGCATTAATCCTATCCTAAAAAGGAAAAATGGAAATATTTTTTTATACCGTATAGCCAATTACAATTACACATTACTTATGATAATTTAGTTTTAATATGAACCCCGCACACACATTTAAAGTATTTTACCTGAGAACAAAAATTAAATTAATAGCTACACTTTCAATAAGAAAAGCCGCTAAAATAATATTTAAAAGTTTTGTAACCCCTTTTTATAAAGTGATAAGCAAACAGCCTATTAAAAATGCAGAACCTATTCAATTTCTTTTAAATAAAAAAATAATAAATGGCTACCAGTGGAACACCCCACAAACTAAAAAAATATTAATTTTACATGGATTTGGATCTGCCGCCTATAAATTTAAAGATTACGCTACAATGCTATCAGATAAAGGATTTGAAGTGCTAGCTTTTGACGCTCCTGCACATGGCAAAAGTGACGGTAAAACTACTAATGCTGTTGAATATAGTGAAATGATAAAAATGGTTATAGATAAATTTGGACCAATACCTATTTTCTTAGCCCATTCTTTTGGAGGTATGGCTTTAAGTCTGGCTCTAGAGAATGTACCCCATAATAAGAACACAAAAGTAATTTTTATTGCCCCTGCTACCGAAACAACCACTGCAATAGATGGAGCTTTCAACTTATTAAAATTAAAAAATAAAGTATTGAGGATGGAGTTTGAAAAAATAATTTTTGAAATAAGTGGTCAACAAACTGAATGGTTTTCAATACGTAGAGCTATGCATAATATTAAAGCATCTGTGCTTTGGATACATGACGAGGATGATGATACTACACCTTGGGCTGATGCATTAAAAGTGAAGGAAGACAACCACAATAATATAAAATTTGTACTAACAAAAGGACTAGGGCATCGTAAAATATACCACCATAAAGAGACTAAAAATAAAGTATTAGAATTTATCGAAAATGATTAAAATTTATACCTAATTCATAAGAATTATTTTGATTTTTCAATTTTAAAGTAATATTGCAGTAAATATTGTTGTTAAAAAAAAAGACAATTGTAGAGATAAATTAACAGTAACCACTATTAATGTATTTTTAATAATAAGCTTTACCATAGAAGGGTATAAAGAAAAACACGACTAAAAAATATGGCTAAAAATCTATTAATAGTAGAGTCTCCAGCAAAAGCTAAAACCATTGAAGCAATACTTGGAAAAGACTTTGAAGTAAAAAGTTGCTTTGGTCATATACGCGATTTAATAAAGAATGATATGGGTATAGATGTGCACAATAATTTTAAACCTACTTATATAATTCCACCAGAAAAAGCAAAAGTTGTAAGTGATTTAAAAAGTATCGCTAAAAAAAGTGAAGTTGTTTGGTTAGCTTCCGATGAGGATCGTGAGGGAGAAAGCATTAGTTGGCATTTGGCCGAAGTGTTGGGTTTAGATACGAAAACAACTAAGCGTATCGTTTTTCATGAAATAACAAAACCAGCTATTCAAAAAGCTGTTTTAAATCCACGAATTATTGATATGAACTTGGTAGATGCGCAACAAGCAAGAAGAATAGTTGATCGTATCGTAGGTTTTGAACTTAGCCCCGTATTGTGGCGCAAGATTGGTATGTCGGGAGGTTTAAGTGCGGGTAGAGTACAAAGTGTTGCCGTAAAATTAATAGTAGAAAAAGAAAGAGAAATTAACCAATTTACTGCTGTAAGTAGTTTTAAATTAGAAGCCACTTTAACGGCAACCAATTTAAATAATAAGTCACTATCTTTTAAAGCAGAGGGAGATAAATTTAATAAGGAAGAAGATGCAGATCATTTTTTACAAAGTTGTATTGGAGCCAATTACACCGTTAAAGATATTCAAGTAAGGCCTGGAAAACGAACACCTGCGGCACCATTTACTACTTCCACCCTGCAACAAGAAGCTAGTCGTAAATTAGGTTATGGGGTAACCAAAACAATGTTGTTGGCACAAAAATTGTACGAAAGTGGTAAGATAACTTATATGCGTACCGATAGCGTAAATCTTGGTGATACAGCTATGGATGCAATTAAAGCAGAGATAAAAAGTAGTTTCGGAGATAAATATTTACAAGTTCGTAAATACAAAAATAAAAATGAAAATGCGCAAGAAGCCCATGAAGCTATACGCCCAACATACATGGAAAATAAATCTGTAGATGATGTTGATTTAAACAAATTGTATGAGTTAATTTGGAAAAGAACTATTGCATCTCAGATGACTGATGCGGAATTAGAAAAGACTACCGCTAAAATAAATATAAGTTCCAACAACGAAGATTTAACAGCGGTTGGAGAAGTATTAAAATTTGATGGATTCTTAAAAGTATATTTAGAAAGTACCGATGAAGAGGAAGAAAGTGATGAAGCTAATGAAAGTCGCTTACCAAATTTAACCATTGGACAGGTTTTGCAATTTGAGAAAATGACAGCCACCGAAAGGTTTTCCAAACATACTGCACGTTATACTGAAGCATCGCTAGTAAAGAAATTAGAGGAGCTTGGCATTGGCAGACCAAGTACCTATGCCCCCACTATTTCTACAATTGTTAAGCGAAATTATGTTGAGAAAAAAGATAAAGAAGGAGTAAAAAGAGCATTTCGTATTTTAAGATTGCTAAATAATGAAATTAAGAAAATTGCCGACCAGGAAAATACAGGTGCCGAAAAATCAAAGCTATTCCCAACTGATTTAGGATTAGTTGTTACCGATTTTTTAAGTCTGCATTTTGATAAAGTAATGAACTATTCATTTACTGCCGAGATAGAAAAAGAATTTGATGAGATTGCTGATGGCAAAATGCAATGGAATAAAATGGTTGCAGATTTTTATAAGCCTTTTCATGAAGGTGTGGAGCATACTTTAGAAAATGCCGAGCGTGCAGTTGGCGAAAGAATTTTAGGAAAAGATGAAGCGGGAAAAACTATTATGGCAAGAATGGGAAGATATGGACCAATGGTACAGATAGGTTTACCTGATGACGAAGAAAAACCACGTTATGCTAAATTAAAACCTTCTCAAAGTATTGAAACTATAACCATAGAAGAAGCTCATGAGCTATTTAAATTAGGTACCCCATTAGGCGAACATGAGGGGGTAGAAATATCAGTTAATATTGGACGCTTTGGGCCTTATGTAAAATTTGGTGACCAATTTATTTCTATTCCTAAAGGAGAAGATCTTACCTCGGTTGATCTTGATAGAGCTATTGAAATTATTCAGGCAAAAAAAGTGGAAGATGCCCCTATTGGTTTTTATGATGAAAAACCAATTACCAAAGGCAAGGGAAGATTTGGTCCATTTATAAAATGGAACGACATGTTTATTAATATTCCTAGAGCTTATAATTTTGATATCCTAACACAAAAAGATTGTAATGAACTAATAGAAAAGAAAATTGAAAAAGAAGCAAATCGCTTTATAATACGATGGCCGGAGGAAAAAATTGCTATTGAAAATGGCCGCTGGGGAGCATTTATACGCTTTGGAAAAAAAATGTTAAAACTTACAGGTAGTGGCGCAAATGGTAAATACACTACCGAAGAATTAGCTAACATGAAGCTGGAAGAAGTAAAAAAACTAATTGTTGCTGTAGAACCAAAAGCATTTGATAAAAAGATTAGTGCAAAAAAGAAAAAAGCAGGACTTAAAAAACCCGCTAAAAAAAATAACATCTAACGTATAGTAAAATATAAAAAGCTCTTTAAAACTGCGCTTTTTATATTTAATAACATATGTGGAGAATTTTAATAACTCCAATTCCTTTCAATTAACGAAATTTATTAAATAATTATAATACATTTGAAAGATAATAATGAAATAATAGCCTTACTCCATTTAATTGACGACCCTGATGAAGATGTGTATGAAACTGTTTGCGACAAAATTTTTACACTTGGAAAAGATATCATTCCAAATCTTGAAAACCTTTGGGAGAATACAAGTAATGATGAAATACAGGAACGCATTGAAATACTAATTCATCGATTACATTTTAGGGATTTAACAGATGATTTTATAAAATGGGCAGCAAAAGAACCCGATCTAATAAATGGTGCTATTTTGGTGGCAAGATATCACTATCCAGATATGGATGCAGGGTTTATTTACCAAGAAATTGAAAAATTACGAAGAAATACTTGGCTTGAATTAAATAACTACCTCACCCCTATTGAAGAAATAAATATTGTTACCAGTATTTTTTATAATTACTATAAACAAAAAGGTGTTGAATTTTCATATACTAATCCAGATGATTATTTAATTAACAAAACACTAGAAAGTAAAAAAGGTAACGCCTTAAGTAATGGTATTATTTATATTGCCCTTTGTCAACTGCTAGACCTTCCAGTTAATGCCGTTAATATTCCAAAGCAATTAATACTGGCATATTATAATACCCGGAATGATTTACTTAACCCTAATAAGTTTTTATCAGAAGAAATTAATTTTTTCATTGATCCTTTAAATGGTCAAATGTACAGTCATCAAGACGTAGATGCCTATTTTGTACGAATTTCCTTACCCCCTATTACTAATTATTTTCGTAAGCAAAATAATAAACAAATAATTCAATATTTACTAAAAGAGTTAAGTAAATGTTTTGATAACGATAGAAATCGATATAAAATGGATGAACTGATTCAATTGGCAAATTTACTAGCGTAGTAATTCGTACACATTTGAATTCGCTTAAAGGCGATTTTTTGCAGAATAATTAAATTATTTTAAATCCACACTACCAAATGAAAGTGGCAACAGAGAATTAGATTTTTTAATAATAAATACCTTCCCTTCCATGCCGCTTAAAAGTAATCTAATGGGTTGCTTTACCCTATGTTCATATTCTGCTAAACTTTGTCTACACATACCGCATGGAGAAATGGGGTGCTTGCTTTCGCCATTCATATTATTGTAACTAATAGCCATAGTATCAATAGCAATGTTTGGGAATAAAGTAGCTGTTGATGATAGCAGTACACGCTCAGCACATAAGCCAACTGGGTAAGCAGCGTTTTCTTGATTAGTGCCTACAACTATTTCACCATTAGCAAGCTGGGCAACAGCACCAACATTAAAGTTAGAATAAGGTGCGTAAGCTAGTTCTGTAACTTCTCTGGCTTCATTAACCAACCAGGCATCCTGATCATTTAGTTCACTAACAGAATCATAAACTTCATAGGAAAATTGATATGCTTCTTTATTCATAAACTTTTTTTACATTAGACAAAAAATCCTCTCTACAAAAATGGAGAGAGGAGATAGTCATTTATTAAAGTTAATTTTAAAAATTTAAACAAACAAATTATTTGATCCAAGTAAATAAACGTTTCCAGCGTGGCCCATTTTCGTAACTAAACCAAATCAAAGAAGCTTTGCCCACCACGTGATCTTCGGGTACAAAACCCCAATAGCGACTATCAAGTGAATTATGCCTATTATCCCCCATTAGCCAGTAATAGTTCATTTTAAAAGTATAGTTAGTAGCCTCCTTGTTATTTATAAAATATTTACTCCCCTTAACTTCTAATGTGTTGCCTTCATATACAGTTATACAGCGCTGATATCGAATTAAATTATCGGGAGTTATTGTTATACTTGCACCTTTTTGGGGAATCCAAAGTGAGCCAAAATTATCAGCGGACCAATTTTTGCCAGTTGAATCAGTGTAATATGGAAACAGATCGTCTCGATGATCAAAAATAAAATCAGATAAAATGTATCCTGACGGCAATTTTAAATTTAATTTTTCCTCATTGGTAATATTTACCTGGTAAAGATTATTTTTTATCTGCTGTAAATCTCCCTGAGAAACTCGAACGTTAATTCCTAATTCACTTAATTTATCTTCATCTAAATAAACTCCATCTGGAACTTGTAATAAATAAAAACGTTCGGAATGAGGAAAATAATCTTCAGGTTTACCATTAATATGCAGCTTGCCATTAATTACTTGAATAGTATCGCCAGCTATTCCAACACAACGTTTAATAAAGTTTTCTCTTTTGTCAACAGGCCTAGTAATAATCATATCGCCATAATCCTGCTGAACCTTATCCCTGCTAGTTCTTCGAACTTCTTCATAATAAGTAACCCTACTTCCAAAATTAATTTCGTCATTAATTAGAGTATCGTTTACCGGAAAATTAAATACAACCGCATCATTTCTTTTTATAGGACTAGCAATCCAGCGAGTATAAGGAATATGTATCCATTCAACATAAGATTTTACATTAAAGCCTGGAATGGTATGGTGTACAAAAGGCATAGCAATAGGACTATTAGGTATTCTAGGGCCATATGTTAATTTACTTACAAATAAAAAGTCATTTACAAGCAAGGTTTTTTCCATTGATGGTGTTGGAATGGTGTATGCTTCAAAAACAAAAGTGCGTATAATAGTAGCAGCGACTATAGCAAATGCGGCTGCATCAATCCATTCTCGAGTACCTGATTTTTTATAATTTTTTACGACTGAAATACCTGCATAGCGTTCGTTTTTAGAAAACCCAAGGTAAGGAAAATACACAAATGGCAAAAAGACAGTTGCTGCATGTTGTGTAAAACCAAACCGACCAAAATGCTCTACAAATTTTATACAAATCCAAATGGTAATAAACTGGCCAGCTACAGGCACTAATTGAAAGAAAAACCAATATTTTTTTAGTTGCATTTTTTCAACCATGCACCAAGTGTTGTAAAAAGGTACAAAAGCTTTCCAGCTATCAATACCAGCTTTTTTAAACATCCCATAGATGCCAATATGCCACCCTAGTGAGCAAAAAATAAAAACTATCCAACCTATACTCATGTTTTAAATTTTAATAGTATCAAAAGTACCATAATAAATTGTTTAAAGGCATTTAAAGTAGATAATGTTTTGAAATGTTTAACAGAAATAAAAAATTCTTATCGAAGTAAGAAGATTTTTTTTAACTTCAAAAAACGAACTTTACCCAGTTTGGCAAAGAATGCAATATATGAGCATTATAATGGAAGGTAGAATTATATTCAAAAAATATGATAACGACAGATATGCATACATAAAGTGGTCTGCAGTAAAAGAATTACTTAACTAAAAAATCAAGTAAATTTATTGGAAGAACGTTTTGTACTGAAAGACATTACTGCTGATCAATTTGCTAAATTTTCCAAAAAATACAATAGTAAAATTTACAAAATTGAGGAAGAAAATATGCAACATTGCAATTTGAATTCGAACCTTAAAAAAGCAATTTCAAAAAGTTTAAAAAAATCTGAGAAAAATAGTCAGCTATGTGATTCAGGGGACTTCTATGACAAGCAGAAACTTCAATACCTATTGTTTCCTGAAGGAATGTTGTATGATAAGGATAAATAAGCAGTTCGAACCAGAAAAGTGAATTATTTATTTCGTTAAATTGCAGTATAGGCAATGGTTTCAGGCGACCACCAAAAAGGCAATCTTTAAAAAGATTGCCTTTTTGGTGGTCATGTCGGGATGACAAGATTCGAACTTGCGACCCCACGCCCCCCAGACGTGTGCGCTACCGGGCTGCGCTACATCCCGAAAAAAACAAAAAATAAACACCGGTTTAGGTTAATTTTTACCTAAAAAAGAGAATCATCAAAAGTAACAGAAAATTTCAACTTTTTAAACAGCAACTTATCTTACCTTAGCTGAACTTTTATATACATGAAAATTTTAATAAAACAAGCTAAAATAGTTTCCCCATCTACACCTCTTGATGGGCAAACTAAAGATATTTTAATAACTAAAGGAGTTATTACACAGATAAAAGACAATATTGAAGATAAAGCAGACCAAATAATTGAACATCAAGATTTATGCCTTAGCATTGGCTGGATGGACATGTTTTCCGATTTTGGAGATCCAGGTTATGAACAAAAAGAAAATATAGAATCTGGTGCAAAAGCTGCGGCGGCTGGTGGATTTACAGATATTATGCTTATACCAAATAGCTACCCCATCGTGGATAATAAATCGCAGGTTGAATATATTATACAAAAAGCAAAACAGGTTGCGGTTAACATACACCCTATTGGGGCAGTTTCTAAAAACGTTGCGGGAAAAGAACTCTCAGAAATGTACGATATGCGTCAATCAGGCTCTATTGCATTTAGCGATGGCATTAACTCCATTCAAAATTCAGGATTAATTTTAAAAGCCCTCCAGTATGTTAAAAGTTTTGATGGCACCATTATTCAAATAGCAGACGATACCAGTATTGGCAATAATGGATTAATGAACGAAGGTATAATATCAACCCAAATGGGACTGCCAGGCAAGCCAAATTTGGCAGAAGAATTAATGGTGGCACGCGACATTAAACTAGCTACGTATGCAGAAAGTAAACTGCATTTTACCGGCATTTCTTCACCTATAAGTTTAAATTATATAAAAAAAGCTAAAAAATCTGGGACAATGATAAGCTGTTCTATTGCACCCTACCAAATTTATTTTTGCGATGAAGACCTACAAGCATATGATGCCAATTTAAAACTTAATCCCCCGTTAAGAAACAAAGCTGATATGTTAGCTATAAAAAAAGCATTACTTGATGGAACTATAGATTGCATTGCATCTCACCACTTACCTCAACATTGGGATAATAAAACCTGCGAGTTTGAATACGCAAAGTATGGGATGATTGGACTAGAAACTATGTTTGCTGTTTTAATGGAGTGTGGCTTATCGTATGAAAACTTTGTACAAATGCAAACAGTTAATATTAGAAATATTTTCGGATTACCAATACCTGAAATAAAAGAAGGTGAAATAGCTTCTCTTACCTTATTTATTCCAAATATCGAATTCGTTTTTAAAGAATCAATGATATACTCTAAATCGAAAAATTCACCTTTTATAGGAAAAAAATTAAAAGGTAAAGTACTTGGAATAATTAATAAATCAAATATACAATTGAACGAAAAATATGTTTAAAAATTTAACCGCTACTAAAAAAGGTGTATTAACCGGGACCGTGATGATTGTTTTATCTTGTATTTTTTTTTATAGCGGACAGCCTTTTGATAGCCCATTACAATATCTTATTTATGTAATTTATGCAGGAGGTATTGCTTGGACAATTTATGAATTTTCTAAAGCCGAAGAAAACACAAATAAGCTTGGCCCTTTCTTTCTGCAAGGATTTAAGTGCTTTATTGTGATTACTCTATTAATGGTAATTTTTACTTTCGTTTTTAATAAATTACATCCCGAGTTTAAAGATGATATGGTAAAAGCATACACAATAGACATGCTTAAAAAAGGAAATACAACAGCAGCCGAAATGGAAACTAACCTAAAAAAAGCAAAAGATTATTATCTTACTATGTTGTTATCAGGTGCTATATTTGGATATTTACTTATTGGCTCAACTTTTACTTTAGTTACTTCATTGTTTTTTACTAAGAGAAATTAATTTACATGGACTTATCAATTGTAATACCCTTATTTAACGAAGACGAATCATTACCCGAGCTTTCGGCATGGATTGAAAAAGTGATGATTGATAATAATTTTAGTTATGAAATTATTTTTATTGACGATGGCAGCACAGATGATTCTTGGAAAGTGATAGCGCAACTTCGTGTCGTTAATAATCATATTAAAGGTATAAGATTTCAACGTAATTATGGCAAAAGCGCTGCGCTTAATGAGGGCTTTAAAGCATCACAAGGCGATGTAGTAATTACCATGGATGCAGATATGCAGGATAGTCCTGATGAAATTCCTGAATTACGCAAAATATTATTAGATGGCGGTTTTGATATTGTTAGCGGCTGGAAGAAAAAAAGATATGATAATACCATATCAAAAAATATTCCATCCAAATTGTTTAATGCGGCAGCTAGAAAAAGTTCGGGCATTAAACTACACGATTTTAATTGTGGTCTAAAATCATATAACAGTAAAGTAGTAAAAAGCATCGAAATTTACGGCGAAATGCATCGCTATATTCCTATTCTAGCTAAATGGAGTGGCTTTAAAAAAATTGGAGAAAAAGTAGTAGAGCACCGAGCCAGAAAGTACGGAGTAACTAAATTTGGTTGGGAACGTTTTATAAATGGTTTCTTAGACCTTTTTTCAATAATGTTTGTAGGTAAATTTGGCAAAAGACCCATGCACTTTTTTGGTTTATGGGGTACCATGTGTTTTTTTGCAGGTTTTTCTATATTTACTTATCTCACAATCTCTAAATTCTTTTTCGATCAAACAGGCATGACGCAGAGACCGATATTTTTTGTAGCTATTCTGATAATGATTATTGGATCTCAATTATTTTTAGGAGGTTTTATTGGAGAACTAATTGCCCGAAATTCAACTGAAAGAAATTCTTATTTAATAGAAGAAAAAATAGGATTATAAATACTAAAAAACTAGATAATACTGATTTATATAGAATTTCCTAAAAAAATATAAGTTATAAACCGATTATTTATAATGTGTAAATCCAGCTAAGTAATTGTTACCAACATTACATAAAATTATTATTATTGGCCCTGCTCACCCTTTACGTGGGGGCGGTATTACTACATTTAATGAGCGCCTGGCACGTCAGTTTAAAAACGAAGGACATCAAACAAGTATTTTTTCGTTCTCCTTACAATATCCTAATTTTTTATTCCCAGGTAAATCACAATTCACGAATGAACAGGCGCCAAAAGACATTGACATACATACTCGCATCAATTCCATTAACCCACTTAACTGGATTGGTGTTGGGAAAGAAATAAAACAAATTAATCCTGATATTATTATTGTAAGATATTGGATACCCCTGATGGCCCCATGCTTAGGAACGATACTTCGTATTGTAAAAAAAAATAAACACACAAAAATTATTTGTATTGCAGATAATATTATACCACATGAAAAACGCATTGGTGACAAAATATTTACTCGCTATTTTATAAAACCGATTGATGCATTTATTACTATGAGCGAGCAAGTATTTAAAGACCTTCGCTTGTTTACAAAAAATAAAAAAGCACTACTTGTCCCACACCCTTTATACGATAATTTTGGAGATAAAATTACAAAAAAAGAAGCCCGAGAATACCTAGGCATAAACATTGAGGAAAAAATTATTTTATTTTTCGGTTTTATTAGAAAATATAAAGGATTGGATATTTTGTTGGACGCCATGAAGCAAATTCAAAATTCAAAAATAAAAAATCAAAACATTAAACTACTCATTGCAGGTGAATTTTATGACGATCGAAAATTATATGATAATCAAATAGAAAAACTGGGGATAAAAGAAAATTTAATTCTCCACACAGATTTCATACCCGATAACGAAGTGAAAAATTATCTATGTGCCGCTGATGCACTTATACAACCATACCGTAATGCAACACAAAGTGGTGTTACACCCTTAGCTTATCATTTTGAAATACCCATGATCGTTACTAATGTTGGTGGTTTACCAGATATGGTACTCAATAACAAAGTTGGCCTAGTTGCAGAAGCAACCGCGACATCAATTGCAGAAAAAATATTGGAATACTTTACAATGGATCAAAATTACTTCCACAAGAACTTAATTGAAGAAAAGAAAAAAATCAGTTGGTCAAAAATGGTGGAAAGCATCCTTGAATTGGCTAATAGTAAGTAAATTGCCCTTAAAAATAGATTACATGATTTATAGAAGCAAAGCCCCTTTAAGAATTGGTTTGGCGGGTGGTGGTACAGATGTTAGTCCTTACAGCGACCAGTTTGGTGGTGTTATTTTAAATGCTACCATTTCCTTGTCGGCTTATGCTACAATAGAGCCCCTAACGGAAAATAAAATAATTGTAGAAGCTCTAGATAGAAACGAATCGCAACAATTTAGCGTAATACCTCAGTTACCCTTAGATGGCACACTGGATTTACTAAAAGGCGTTTATAATCGTATTCAAAAAGACCAGCCTACACAAATACCCGGCTTTAAACTATCCACCTTTGTTGACGCTCCTGCAGGCTCTGGATTAGGCACTTCTTCCACCTTAGTAGTTGCCGTATTGGGTGTATTTAAAGAAATGCTTAAACTTCCAATGGATGAATATAAAATTGCTCAATATGCTTTTGATATTGAACGCACTGACCTACAATTGGCCGGTGGTAAACAAGATCAATATGCAGCTACATTTGGCGGAGTAAATTTTATGGAGTTTTATGCTGATAAAGTTATTGTAAACCCTCTTCGTATTAAGCCACAACATTTGAATGAGCTAGAAAATAACCTCGTTTTATATTTTACTTCTACCTCTAGAGAAAGTGCAACCATCATTAAAGAGCAGGTTAAAAATGTACAGAAAAAAAATGAAAAAAGTATAGAAGCTATGCATAACCTAAAAGACCAGTCTAAAATGATGAAAGAAGCATTATTACAGGGCAATTTAGATGAAATTGGTTTAATACTAGACTATGGTTTTGAACAAAAAAGAAATATGGCAGCTAATATCAGTAACTATGATATTGAAAAAGTATATGCAGCTGCTAAAAAATCTGGTGCTACAGGTGGTAAAATTAGTGGCGCTGGTGGTGGAGGTTTTATGATTTTTTATTGCCCAAAAAATACTCGTTATGAAGTTATAAAGACATTAAACAGCTATGGTGGCCTAGTGCGAGATTACTCATTTACTAAATATGGCTTAACAACCTGGAGTATTTAAAAAAAAAATATGGAAAAGATTAAAAATATAGTACAATCTTCTATTATTGTAAAACAAGAAATTTTACAAAATGAAGAATTACTGCAAACACTTGAAGCATGTATAAATGTTATAGTACTTGCTTTTAAAAATGGTAATAAAGTACTATTTTGTGGTAATGGTGGCAGTGCTGCCGATGCTCAACACCTGGCTGCAGAGTTTAGCGGACGTTTTTATACTGATAGAGATGCCTTACCAGCCGATGCTTTACATTGCAATACCTCTTACTTAACTGCAGTAGCTAACGATTATAGCTACGATGTAATTTATTCTCGTTTAATAAAGGGCATAGGCAACAAAGGCGATGTTTTAATTGGACTAAGTACTTCTGGAAATAGTAAAAATATTTACAACGCTTTTGAAACAGCTAAAGAAAAAGGTATAACAACCATTGCTTTTACCGGCAAAACAGGCGGAACCTTGAAATCCCTTTCTGATTATTTAATTAATGTACCATCAACAGATACACCCCGCATTCAGGAAAGCCATATTATGCTAGGTCATATCATTTGTCAATTGGTAGAAGCTGAATACTTTAGATAATGAAAGAAGCAATCATATTGGCAGGAGGATTGGGCACTAGATTACGAACTATAGTTTCGGATTTACCAAAATGTATGGCCCCAATTAACGGTAACCCTTTTTTATATTTTGTTATTGAATATTTACTGAATCAAGGTGTGGATAAATTCATTTTTTCATTAGGTTATAAAAGCGAGATCATCATTGCGTATTTAAACACCAAGTACCCCATGCTTCAAGTTCAATATTCAGTTGAAAAGGAGCCACTAGGTACTGGTGGCGCAATAAAATTAGCCTGCAGTCTTGCATCAGAAAAAAATATTTTAATACTTAATGGCGATACCTTATTTAAAATTGATATTGAAAACATAGATGCCTTGCATAATATCTCTAGCGCAGATTGTACAGTTTATTTAAAACCTATGCTAAATTTTAATAGATATGGTGTAGTTAAATTGAATAACGATAATTCTATTGCAAGTTTTAAAGAAAAACAATTTTATAAATCAGGATTTATTAACGGGGGTGTTTATACACTTAATGTAGCTAGCTTTTTACAAGAACAACTTCCTGTTATTTTCTCTTTTGAAAAAGATTATCTGGAAACACATTTTAACAAAAGAAAAATGTACGGCATAGTACAGGATAATTATTTTATTGATATTGGCATTCCTGAAGATTATGAAAAAGCACAAAAGGAGTTAGGTGTTAGGAGTTAGGGCGCGAGTCAAGAAAATTGAATTCAATAACTATGATTGCCTAAAACTTATATTTAAAATTAAGAAACAAATGATTGATCTCAGCAAAATAGATAAAACTTGGACTATCTTCCTCGACCGCGATGGCGTAATTAATTACGAGAAACACAATGATTATATTCATAACTGGAATGAATTTTATTTTTACGAAGGTGCTAAAAAAGCGATTGCAATTTTTGCAAAAAAATTTAACAATATTATTGTAGTTACAAATCAAAAAGGTATTGGCAAAGGGGTTACTCAAATTGATGACCTGCATCTCATTCATAAAAATATGATTGGTGAAATTGAAAATGCAGGGGGAAGAATTGATGCAGTATATTTTTGTCCAGACCTAGAAGAAGAAAGCATTAACCGAAAGCCAAACCCAGGAATGGGCTTACAAGCAAAAAATGATTATCCCGAAATTAATCTGCACAAAACCATCATGGTTGGCAATACCCTAAGCGACATGCAGTTCGGTCGTAATTTGGGCATAAAAAATATATTCCTTTCAACAACAAGACCCGAAGTGAATTTACAAGATGAACTAATTGATGCCGTATACGAATCATTACTTTCCTTTGCAAACGATTTAAATGATCTTTAATACACAATTTTCACAAACCACTATAATTTCTTTAATACATGTAATTCCTATCAAGTATTTGATTATTCATAGGTAATTTTTAGTTAAATATTAACCATATTTAATAACTTTTTAATTAATTTATAAGAGATTTCAGTAAATTTAATGCATGAAAAAAAAAATTGCTTTATTATTTTTCTTTTACATCAGTCATTTATCATTTGCACAAGTCATCAGCAAAACAGATCTAAAATTACTGCAACAAAAAGAAGATTCCTTAAGAACATTCTCAGTACAAATTATACAGGGTATAAATGCGGATAATCGCTTTAATGCAGATAGTATTTTTACTCGTATGCTGGTTCGAGCCCTTAAAACTAATAATTCCTTCCACTACCCTTTTGAGTCTCTGCAAACAGTATCCATACAATATTCACCCGATAGTGTATTCCGAATATTTACTTGGCAGTTGGTTATTAATGAAAATGTAATTCGCCAACATGGAGCCATACAAATGAAAACTTACGATGGATCTTTAAAATTATATCCCCTTATTGATAAATCAGATATTACCACCAATGTTATAGATACCATCGGCAATAACTATGGTTGGATAGGCGCTATATATTATAAAATAATTTTAAAGAAAAGTAGTAATAAGAGTTTTTATACCCTTATTGGCTTTGATGAAAATAATATTCGTAGCAGTCGAAAAATTATTGAAGTGCTCAATTTTTTAAATGATGAACCAACTTTTGGTGGCCGATATTTTAGTTACGAAGAAGATTCAGTTTTTAAACCTTCTCAAAGCCGATATATCATGGAATATAAAAAAGAAGCTGGACCACGACTTACCTATGATAAAGATTTGGACATGATTATTGTTGAGCATCTAGTATCAGAATCAAATGAATACAAAAAAAAATGGACACTAATTGGCGATGGCGATTACGAAGGTTTTAAATGGAAAGCAGGTAAATGGATTCATGTAGAAAAAATATTTAACCTGGTTACTCCTGATGGGAAGGCGCCTATACCTAATCCCCTCAGAGATCCATCAGGAATTATTGATGAGAATAAATTAAAAAATACTGCGCCTGTCAAACCAAATGGAAAAAGCGATGATTAAGTTATAAAAAACATAAAGGTTTTAATCATTAAGTTTGAGCACGGCTAAAAATGCCTCCTGTGGCACTTCCACATTCCCAATTTGCTTCATCCGCTTTTTACCTTCTTTCTGTTTTTCTAATAATTTTCTTTTGCGACTAATATCGCCACCATAACATTTGGCAGTTACATCCTTACGCATGGCACTAATATTTTCGCGGGCGACAACCTTGGCACCAATAGCAGCTTGTATCGCAATTTGAAACTGTTGCTTAGGTAATAACTCTTTTAATTTTTCGCAAAGTTTACGACCAAATTCATGTGCACGCCCCCTATGTATCAAAGCACTTAATGCATCAACTTTTTCACCATTTAATAAAATATCCATTTTTACAATATCACTTGCACGATATTCTAAAGGATGATAATCAAAGGAAGCATAACCTCGAGTCATACTTTTTAACTTATCGTAAAAGTCAAAAACAATTTCAGTTAAGGGAATTTCAAAACTAAGTTCTACTCTGGTAGGCGTTAAATAATGCTGGCTAGTAAGAATCCCCCGTTTAGTAATACACAGTGTCATGATATTACCAATATATTCTGGCTTAGTAATAATCTGCGCCCTTATAAAAGGTTCATCAATATGATCAATCCTTGTAGGATCAGGCATTTCAGTAGGATTATTAATTTTTATAACCTCCCCCCTAACTGTAGTGGCAATAAAACTAACATTGGGTACAGTTGTAATAACCATTTGGTTATACTCTCTTTCTAAACGCTCCTGAATAATCTCCATATGAAGCATCCCTAAAAATCCGCAGCGAAAGCCAAAGCCCAGTGCCTGACTAGTTTCCAACTCAAATGTAAGCGATGCATCATTCAATTGTAATTTATCCATACAATCACGTAGCTCTTCAAATGCATCGGTCTCTACTGGAAAAATACCTGCAAAAACCATCGGTTTTACATCTTCAAAACCCTGAATGGCTTCGGTAGAACCATTAATTGTGGTGGTGATTGTATCGCCCACTTTCACTTCTTTGGCATTTTTTATACCAGTAATAATATATCCTACATCGCCTGCTGCCACTTCGGGTCGTGCAGCCATCCCAAATTTTAAAATACCTACTTCATCGGCGCCATATTCAAGACCAGTATTACTGAATTTTATCTTATCGTTCTTTTTAAGGGTACCATTAAACACCCGATAATAAACAATAATACCCCTAAAGCTATTGTAAACGCTGTCAAATATCAGTGCCTGCAACGGCCTATTGGGATCGCCCTTTGGAGCAGGAATACGATCAATGATGGCTGTTAATATCTCCTCAATACCAATACCACTTTTACCACTCGCTAATAAAATATCTTCAGGCTTGCACCCAATCAATTCCACAATTTGATCGGTTACTTCCGGTATCATAGCGCCGTCCATATCAATCTTATTGATGACCGGAATTATCTCAAGATTATTTTCAATTGCAAGGTATAAGTTACTGATTGTCTGCGCTTGAATACCCTGACTAGCATCTACCAAAAGCAGCGCTCCCTCACAGGCAGCAAGTGCTCTACTTACTTCATAACTAAAATCAACATGACCTGGTGTATCAATCAGATTAAGCACATATTCTGTGTTTTTCCATTTGTAATTTATCTGTATAGCATGGCTTTTAATAGTAATGCCCTTTTCTCTTTCCAAATCCATATCATCTAGCACCTGTGCCTGCATATCACGTTCGCCAATAGTATGGGTAAATTCCAACAACCGATCGGCAAGGGTACTTTTGCCGTGGTCTATATGCGCAATGATGCAAAAATTTCTGATATTCTTCATGTACTATCTATCCCCTTTTTAAGAGGTGCAAAAATAGTTTAAAATGATGGATTTTGAACAGAGTTTAAAACACAGATTTTATAGTTTGTAAAAATCGGAATAAATCCTGTATTTACATCCGTAAATACAAATAAGCATAGTAAATTTAATAACTCTTTAAATAGTATTTTATTCCGTTTATATTAATTAATGTAGATCCGGTTTTAAGACTAGAACTATATTGTTCAAAAGATGAATAGTACGCAAATGCAAAGCGATCGATACTTTTTATTTTTCCCCGAAAGGCCTTATCTTCAAATGAATTATAATAAATAAGTGTTGTTGATCCAAAATTTTTCAACTTACCACGCAGGTCTACATTTTCATAAGAAGCATACCAAACAATCATCTTACGACCTATCGTTTTAATAAGTCCGCGATAAGCTGCATCTTCATAAGTTAAATAATAATCGAAATTGATAGCCCCAATAGATTTAAGTTTCCCTTTTAGTGCTTCATTTTCATAAGAGGCATAATAAGTTAAAAGGGTTTTTCCTATGTACTTAATTTTACCACGTAAGGACTCATCATCATTTTGTGAATAATATTCAATCCTGCCAACATAAGGGAGTAAATCGCCATTATAATTTTCTTGGTAGCCAATAAATCTATCAAAACCCCATTTACTAATATTACCATCCTTTGATAAATAAATCTGAACTTGTTCATCCAAACCAAAAGCAAATACATCTAACTGACCATTACCTGAAATAGCAACTTTAGAAATCTGCTGACTAAACACCAAATTAAAAAGCAATAGCGTAACTATAACAAAAATGAATTTTTTCATATAAAAAATGATGTGGTTAATGAATCATAAAGATACATTACATTTATTTGACTATAATATGGTAAACAATAATATGTAAAATTGAGTAAGAATTAGTTTTGAATGTCTATATTACTATTTTAAATTATATAATTAATCATTACTCATGTATAAAATATTATTTTTTAGTGCACTGCTATTTTCTTGTAATCAAAAGACATTTAAAACTCCGCACATTATTATTGAAACACAGTTTGGTGATATAGAAGTTGAACTTTTTAGTGAACAGGCCCCAAAAACTGTAGGCACATTTTTATCTTATATTGAATCAGGATTTTATACAGGAACATCTTTTTACCGAGTTTTAAAATCAGAAACATATGAAACAGATAACAATACAGGGATAATACAAGGGGGTTTGTGGCAAACAAATAGAAATAAAAAAAATGCCATCCCAGGTATTGTTCACGAAACAACGAAGCAAACAGGATTAACGCATCAGTCCGGTACTATTTCATTAGCGAGAACAAAACCAGGCACAGCCAACACTGAATTTTTTATTTGTATTGGAGATCAAAGCCATCTAGATTTTGGAAGGCGTGGAACTGAAGATGGACAAGGATTTTCGGCTTTTGGGAAAGTATTTACAGGTATGAATATTGTAAGGAAAATACAGAATCAAAAAAATAACGAAGATACATTTTACACGCCCATTAAAATTTATAAAATACAAATTATTAAATAATAATTATCCCTCTAAAATTAATATTAAATTTAATGATCAGATATTAACCCTATTGGTATAATAAGCTTCCATCTATTTTTAACCAAGGGTTTTAGTAAATCGGTATCAAGTAAATGGGTAACCCAAAAAACTAAACTTAAAGGTATTGAATTTAAAATCTTTGTATCAAAATAAATTTCGGTATTAGTGCTCTTATTTTAAATTTGGGTAAATACGCTGGGAGAAGATTAATAAAAAAAATTTGTTTACCAGATGTTAATCTAACGCTTGATAATTTATTCGTTTATAAAAACAATATTCAAATACAAAAGAAGTTTAGTATTTTCGAACAAAATTACCTGTATGAAGCTTTTTGTTGCTGGCTTACCTTATGACTTAGATGATGCCGAATTAATGGAGATATTTGAAAAATTTGGAGCCGTAGTATCCGCCCGTGTAGCTATGGATAAAGAAACAGGCAAAAGCAAAGGATTTGGCTTTGTAGAAATGCAAAATTCCGAAGAAGGTAAAGATGCAATCGAAAATTTAAAAGACATTTCTTTAGGTAAAAAACCTTTGATTGTTAAAGAAGCTGAAGAAAAATCTGGTCCACCAAGCGGTGGAGGATTTAGACCAGGAGGACAAAATAGATCTGGCTTTAATAATAATAATAGCAGACGGGGGTATTGATGAAATATTGATGAAAGAACAAAAAAACAGCAGATAAATTCTGCTGTTTTTTTGTTTCCATCAATTTAAATGGTAATTTTCTTGTCTCATTGTAATTTTATGAAAATAGCTTTAACCGGCTCAACAGGTCATTTAGGAGCTACAATAATGCATGAGTTAACGAATCGAAATTATTCTGCTAAGGCATTATTTAGAGATGATTACAACCCAGCCTTCACTGATTTTCCCATTGAGTTTATAAAAGGCGACATTATGCATTCTGATGCAGTTAATAACCTACTTCGTGATTGCGATACCGTTATACATTGTGCGGCTCTAATATCAGTAAATGCAGATCCAATAGGACTTGTTCATAAAACAAATGTAGATGGTACACAATTAGTGATTGACCATGCTTTAAAAGCAGGAATAAAAAGATTCATTCACATTAGTTCAATTCATGCTTTTAAACAGCAACCTTCCTTAGAAGTTTTAGACGAACAGCGGCAACCAGTAAATGAAAGTGCATTTGCTTATGACCGATCTAAATTAGCAGGACAAAATATAGTTCTTGCTGCTAATGGTGAAAATATGCAAGTAATAGTGATTAATCCTACTGCTATAATTGGACCATACGATTATAAACCTTCCTTAATGGGGAAAGTACTTATAGATTTGTATAAAGGTCGATTGCCCATTATTTTTAATGGCGGTTTCGACTTCTGTGATTGTAGAGATGTTGCAAATGCCATTATAAATGCAACCACAATTGGAAAACCAGGCGAAGTTTATCTGCTAGCGGGTAAATGGCATAGCTTAAAGCAACTTACTCAAATTCTATCAATAGTATCTACAAAAAAAATTAACCCCATAACATTATCTCACTTTGCTGCCAAACTTGGGATACCTATTGTTAAATTAATAGCCGCTATTAAAAAAAAAGAACCTCTTTATACTCACGAAGCTTTAGAAGCATTATTTACAGGCAATAGATATATAAGTAGTGAAAAAGCTAAAAATACATTAAATTATACAACCCGTCCATTTGAAGAAACAATGTTGGATACTATTCTTTGGTTTAAAAATAAAGGTTATCTTGATTAAAATTATCAAACTAACTATTCAGCTTATCTGGTATGCTTATATCGTTTTCTACTTACCAAATTATTTTTTATATATGGATTGGTATAGCCATTTCTGTATTTTTTTTATTGCTTAAAATAGTTGCTCCATATGGGCGACACTCATCTACAAAATGGGGCCCGCAGATTGATAACCATTATGGTTGGCTTATGATGGAACTTCCTGCTTTAGTAGCAATGATAATTTTCTTTTTTATAAATATACCAAAAGAAAATTTAGCCATCCAATTAATGATCACTTTGTTTTGTCTCCATTACTTTAATCGCACTTTTGTTTTTCCTTTTAGATTACACACCCATGGAAAAAAAATGCCCTTAATAATTATGTTTTCTGGTATATTCTTTAACTTGGCAAATACCTTTTTACTTGGCTATTATTTTACCCACTTTGCCAATTATCAATTAAACTGGCTTATAGATTTTAGATTTACCACAGGTGTTGCCTTATTTTTTTTAGGACTTTGGATAAACTGGAAATCGGATAATATTTTAATTAATCTACGCAAACCTGGCGAGACGGATTATAAAATTCCACAAGGATGGTTATTTACTTTTATTAGTTGCCCGAATTTATTGGGAGAAATAATTGAATGGGCCGGATTTGCCATCCTCTGCTGGAATATGCCCGCATTGGCTTTCTTTATTTGGTCGGCCGCCAACCTTACTCCTAGAGCCATATCTCATCATAAATGGTATAAAAAGAAGTTTGATAACTATCCTGCAGAGAGAAAGGCAATTTTACCTCATGTGCTTTAAGCATTTAAAGCTTTCCATTCCTGTTCTAGAATTGACATTTCGACCATACTTAAAAATTCGCCATTATACAAAAGTATATCTCGCGAAACCCCTTCTATGTTAAAACCACTTTTAAGATAACAGTTTAAAGCTGCTTTATTATTTTCATAAACACCTAACTCAATACGATGAAGACCTAAATCTTCAAAACCAATTTTTAAAACTGCTTTTGTCATTTGCTGACAAATTCCTTTTTGATGGTTTGCCGCATCCCCAACCAATACCCTACTAATTCTAGACGAACGATTCTTCCAACTTAATCCCCCTAAAGAAATATGTCCTATAACAGCACCCGTTTTATTTTCAATTGCCTTATAAACAAACGCAGTTGAATTATTTAAAATATTGGTACCCTTTATATACCATTCCAAACTTTCATTTGTTAACGGAAATAGAAACAATGAGCCAGACCATTTTATTAATAACTCTTCAGTATTTACCCAATTAATTAATTGTGTAAAATCGTTACGCTCAAAGGGTTTTAGAGTTATCATAAAAGAAATTAATCAAACAATTCGGCCTGTGGATTTGAATTTACCTTTGGTTCCCATTGCATTTCAATAGTTTTATTAAAATCGACTAATTTATTTCCTAAAGCTTTCCATCCCATCACTTCTACAAGTTTAGTGATTTTAATTTTAGCTTTCCTCAACTGCGCACCCTTGCCACTTTGTATGGCCAATACAGGCTCATCATCGGTAGTTGCCGCCTTCAAATAATTACCTTCGCCTTCTTTAATGAAGAAAAATTTATTATGCAAAGTTGAAGTTTCAATAGTAAAACGTTTTACACTAAACTGCAATTTATCTTTATCGAAATAAACTGCTGTAATTACTTTTGACAGTACAAATTTTTCTATAACTAGTAGTTTTTCAGGATCAAAACGCTGGGTTAATTCCTGGTCGGTAATTTCGTAATTCCCATCATTATATATAACCAGCAACCTGTCTTCTGCATCAAATTTCCCCATGTATTCTCCTTTCTCATCGGTATTTAATCTGCCAAACTTATTATCAAACCAAAGTTTTTTAGCATCTAAAGTAGAGTTCCCAGCTTCTTTAAACTTTATAGTTTTAATAGGATACTTAGTAACCTGATTTCCAATGCTAGACCTTCCTTTAATATCTTGTTCCTCAAAATAAAAATCAAATTCTTTAATTCTTGCACTACAATTAGGACTTAATATTATTTTTACAACTTCTGCTTCGCCATTAGCATTAGCTGTAAAATAATGCACCCTGCTTTTTTCTGTGCCTTTGGTTAAATCGTACTCTTTATCTCTAGTTACTCCTGTTACGTTAAAACGCTTTGCGTAACTCACACCCGTTTTGCCATCAACATAAATCATATTATAAGTAGTCCGCTCATCAGTTTTCATAAAAACGGCCACATGAAGAATATCCTTTCCAATAAAAACTTTATCAGAAACTTTTACCACTTTCATAATACCGCCTTTTGTAAAAGCAATAATATCATCTAAGTCAGAAACTTCTGCTACTAATTCATCTTTCTTTAATCCTGTACCAATAAACCCATCTCCAAAATTAGCGTAAATTTTAATGTTTGCAATGGCTACCGACTTAGCTTCAATAGTATCAAATTGCTTTATTTCTGTTTTTCGCCCCCCCCCCTTGCCAAATTTCTTTAACAGATTTTCATAATACACAACAGCATAATCGGTAAGATTATCTAGATCGCACTTAACCGATTCGATGTCTTGTTCTAAATTATTTATCTGTTCATTTAATTCATCAATATCAAGTTTGTAAATACGTCGTACTGGCTTTTCAGTAAGTTTAATTATATCCTCACGAGTAATATCCCTTTTAAGCAATTTTTTAAAAGGTGTAAACGCTTTGTCTATTGCCTCTAGTACTTTGTCCCAGGTTTCATACTTTTTTTCTAATTCTTTATATATTTTTTCTTCAAAAAATATTTTTTCTAAAGAAGTATAATGCCATTTTTCGAGGAGTTCGGCTAGTTTTATTTCAAGCTCTTTTTGTAATAAATTTTTGGTATTATCAGTTGCTGTCTTTAATAATTCTGAGACTTTTAAAAATTGAGGTTTATTCTGTACAATTACACAGGCATTAGGCGAAATACTAATTTCACAATCGGTAAATGCATATAAAGCATCAATAGTTATATCGGGCGAAATCCCCGCAGCCAACTCAATAATAATTTCTACAGCTGCCGCAGTATGGTCGGTAACTTTTTTTATTTTTATTTTCCCTTGATCATTGGCCTTTACAATACTCTCCATCAACTGTGTTGTAGTAACGCCAAAAGGAACATTTTTTATGACCAAGGTTTTTTTATCCTGCTCTTCAATTACGGCCCTGACCCTTACTTTGCCACCACGCACACCTTCATTATAATTGGAAGAATCCATTGTGCCACCAGTTTGAAAATCAGGCAAAATTTCAAACTTTTTTCCACGTAAATATTTTATAGAAGCTTCAATTAATTCGCAAAAATTATGTGGCAAAATTTTTGTCGCCAACCCAACCGCAATTCCCTCTGCTCCTTGCGCTAATAACAAAGGAAATTTCATTGGTAATGTTATCGGTTCATTTTTACGCCCATCATAACTTAAAGCCCAATCGGTTGTTTTTGCATTAAAGGCTACCTCTAAAGAAAACTTGCTTAATCTAGCCTCAATATATCTTGCTGCTGCGGCATCATCACCAGTACGTACATCACCCCAATTGCCTTGCGTTTCAACAAGCAAATCTTTTTGTCCCATGTTTACCAATGCATCACCAATTGAAGCATCGCCATGTGGATGATACTGCATACTTTGCCCAATAATATTGGCTACTTTATTAAATCTGCCATCATCCATTTCCTTCATAGCATGCAGAATCCTTCGCTGTACTGGCTTTAACCCATCTTCAATGGCAGGCACAGCTCTTTCTAATATTACGTAACTGGCATAATTTAAAAACCAGGTTTTATACTGGCCCCCAATTCCAGTATCCGTGTGCTCGTATTCTTCTTTGATTTTTTTCGTACTCGCCATATATTATTTTTTCACACAGAAACACAAAACTTGTAAATTTACATTTTATCCGATCTACATTTGTGACTTTGCATGCAACTTAATTTCAAAATCTTTCATCTTTGCAACTACTCCCTGTACATCAAACATCCCCTGTGAAATCATACATTTTAAGCGCCATAATAAATACATTTCACCGGTGGTATTTTTTATTTTAGATATATGTGTATGAATAATTTTTGATGCTTTTTGCCAATCAACAGTTATTATTTTTTTTAATTCCCCATCATAATAATTCTCTTCTTCTTGTATTAATTTTTTTTCCCCTTCTAATAAACGAACACCTTTGTTGAACTGGCAAAGCCTCATCCACTCATCTGGATCAATCTCAAATTCACTTGTTGTAATCTGCCTTTCTAATTTTTTTGCTTTTACAAACTCTTTAGCCGGTATTTCAAATAAGTTTTCGGGATAAAACAAATTTCCTTTATCATTTAAAAAAGGCAAATTATTTAGGTACAAAATATAAATACGGCCCTGATAATCCTTAAGCTGGCTAACCAACCAATAATAACCGCTTAGATCATGTTTATTCTGTGCAGCCCATATCCAAATAATTTCTTCGTGGTTATTTATTAGCCTTTCTTGTAAATGCTGAACTGTTTTTACATCTTCAAATTTATCGGCATCCCCGTCCCGATCACCACTAGCTAAAACATCAAGCCACCATTGCTTACGTAATTCAATTCCTGCTTCGGTAAAAATATCTTTTATAGGCCCTACTGCATAATCGTCTTTTATCTGAACAATATCTGCGCGCAAAGTTTCATCTAACTCAAAACTTTTTTCTAATGCAACTATATCTGCCTCTTGAAATACGATGTGAATCATTGTAATATTTTAATTTTTATCCTCTATTAAATCCATTTCTACTTTCAAATTTTCAATAATAAAATCCTGTCGATTTGGCGAATTTTTTCCCATATAATATTCAAGCAATTGTTGTATGTGTGTTTCAGGTAAAAGCATTACCGGCTGAAGTTTCATATCTTCTCCAATAAAACGAGCAAACTCATCAGGGCTTATCTCGCCCAAACCTTTAAATCTTGTGGTTTCTGGCTTGTTTCCTAATTTATTTGTAGCTTCTTGCTTTTCTTGTTCATTATAACAATAAATAGTTTCCTGCTTATTCCTTACCCTAAATAAAGGAGTTTCCAATATATATACATGCCCGTTCTTAACAAGGTCTGGAAAAAATTGCAGAAAGAAAGTCATAAGTAATAAGCGAATATGCAAACCATCCACATCAGCATCAGTTGCAAATACAATGTTATTATAACGAAGCCCTTCGTAACCTTCTTCAATATTTAATGCATGTTGAAGTAGATTAAACTCTTCATTTTCGTAAACTACTTTTTTTGTTAATCCATAACAATTTAAAGGTTTGCCTCGTAAGCTAAATACAGCCTGAGTTTCTACACTTCTTGCTTTGGTAATACTACCGCTAGCACTATCGCCTTCAGTTATAAAAATGGTACTCTCTTTTTGTTTTTCGGCTATTTTATCCTTGTCTTTACCCTGCGCTTCATCATTGTAATGAAATTTACAGTCTCTTAATTTTTTATTATGTAGATTAGCTTTTTTTGCTCTTTCATTGGCTAATTTTTTAATCCCCGCTATGTCTTTTCTTTCCCTTTCATTTTGTTCAATACGTTTTTTAAGTGCATCAGCTGTTTCTGGATTTTTATGCAAAAAATTATTAAGTTCCTTCCCTAAAAAATCGCCAATAAAATTACGCATAGAGGGACCAGTTTCATAAACCGATTGCGAGCCCAACTTTGTTTTGGTCTGACTTTCAAATATAGGTTCTTGTACCCGTATGCTTAAAGCGGCGCAAATACTTCCTCTAATATCTGATGCCTCATAATCTTTTTTATAAAACTCTCTAATTGTTTTAACAAATCCCTCCCTAAATGCGGCTAAATGGGTGCCGCCTTGTGTAGTAAACTGCCCATTTACAAAACTATAATATTCTTCGCCATAATCATTTTCATGTGTTAAAGCAATTTCAATATCATCCCCTTTTAAATGAATAATGGGATAACGTATCTCATCTTCATTCGTTTTCCGTTGCAATAAATCTAGTAATCCATTCTTACTTACAAATCTTTTATTATTAAGATTCATTACCAACCCTGCATTCAGATAGCAGTAATTCCAAAATTGATTATCTAAATATTCCTGTACAAAATGAAAATTCTTAAAAATTTTATCATCAGGAATAAAAATTACCAAGGTGCCGTTTTCTTCTGTTGTTTTTGTTTCTTTGTGCTCAGCGGTTAAAATACCTCTTTCAAATTCCGCAGTTTTTTCTTTCCCCTCTCTAAATGCAGTTACTTTAAAATAATTGCTTAATGCATTAACCGCTTTTGTACCTACCCCATTTAATCCAACACTTTTTTGAAATGCCCTACTATCGTACTTTGCACCGGTATTTATTTTGCTCACCACATCTACCACTTTTCCTAATGGAATTCCACGTCCGTAATCTCTTATAGTTATTTTTTTATCTTTAATATCTACATCAATATGCTTGCCATATCCCATTGTATGCTCATCAATACAATTATCTATAACTTCCTTCATTAAAACATAGATGCCGTCATCAGGGCTGCTTCCATCTCCAAGTTTACCAATATACATACCCGGTCGAAGCCTTATATGCTCCTTCCAGTCGAGACTGCGGATAGATTCCTCATTATAATCAAACTTTTCGTTTTCTGACATTTTACTTTATTTCAATGCTGCGAATATAACTGAATGATTGGATTTTTATAGGGTGCGAATTATCCACAATTACGTAAATAATGTGAGCAAAAAATACAAAATCATTTAATTTTTCAATTCATAATCAAAATTTGCCCCAGCATAATAATTACAGAACCATTTGTAAATTAATATTTAAATTACCCTAATAAATAATAACTAGATTATCATTATTTAAAATATAAAGGTAAAACTAAGACTAAGGAAATAAATTTTATAGTAGCTTTATATAAATTATTTATATGAACCTTAATCTTAATAATAAAACGGCTGTGGTTTGTGGGAGTACACAGGGCCTTGGATATGCAAGTGCTGTTGAACTTGCATTGTTGGGCTGCCATGTTATTTTAATGGCCCGAAATGAAGAAAAATTAAAGGAATCACTACAAAAGCTTGATAACTCAAAAGGCCAGCAGCACGGCTACTTGGTTGCTGATTTTGCTGATACCAAAGCAGTTAAATATACTATTGAAAATTTTTGCAAAAACAACCCCGTACACATTTTAATTAATAATACAGGAGGCCCCCCCAGTGGTAAGGCTTTATCTGCTAGTGCCGAAGATTTTTTAATAGCTTTTAATACCCATCTTATTAATAATCATCATCTTACCCAAGCTGTTGTGCAAAGTATGAAAGAGGCGGGCTTTGGAAGAATTGTAAATATTATTTCTACTTCGGTAAAAAATCCCATAGTTGGCTTAGGTGTTAGCAATACCATTAGAGCTGCAGTGGCCAACTGGGCAAAAACACTGGCTACAGAACTAGGTCCATTTGGCATAACTGTTAACAATGTATTACCAGGCTTTACAAAAACTACTAGAGCTGATTACATTATTGCATCAAATGCAAAAGCAGCCCTTATTACTCAAGAAGATATTTTGAATCAGTTGGTAGCAGAAATACCGGTGGGTAGGATAGGTAAGCCAGAAGAACTAGGCGCAGCAGTGGCATTTTTATGCTCCCCTGCTGCTGCTTATATAAACGGTATTAATTTACCTGTGGATGGAGGCAGACTTGGATGTTTATAATTCGATAAAAATAAGAACCAACCATATACTGATAATAAAAAATGTGCATACCTCCGTTACAGTAAAATGTTTAAATAATAATTAAAAGAATATTTGCACAAATAAAAAATATGAAACCTTTAAAAACTATATTAATAACCTGTTTTTTTTCTGCAATACTTATATCTTGTTCTGCTCAAACAAAAACTAGTTTAAGTGCTGATGAATTTGAAAAAGAAATAACAACTAAAGAAAATATTCAAATTCTAGACGTAAGAACTCCAACCGAATTTTTTTCTGGGCATATTAAAAATGCTTTACAAGCTGACTGGAATGACAAGGTAGAATTTGAACGCCGTTTAGCTTTTGTTGATAAAATTAAACCCGTTTATGTGTATTGTCTTGCCGGTGGAAGAAGTAAAGCTGCAGTAGATAAATTGCGTAATATGGGCTACAATAACGTGTACGAACTTGAAGGTGGCACCAACGCATGGCTGGCAGCTAATAAACCTTTAGAAGGTAATAGCAACGTAAAACAAATCGCAATAGAAGAACTAAATATAGCAATCAATGCGTCTAAAATTGTATTGCTCGATTTTGGTGCCAGTTGGTGCCCTCCCTGTAGACAAATGGAACCTATTTTAAATAATTTAACAACAAATAATGCAGGAAAATTTACTTTATTAAAAGTAGATGGAGGCAGAGACCAGAATATATTAAAGCAATATAAAGTTACAGCACTGCCCGTTTTTATAATATATAAAGATGGTAAAGAAGTTTGGCGAAAAGATGGTGTGGCTAGCGAGAAAGAACTTGCTGATCAAATTAATTAATAGCAACCTATTCTCAACATTATACCCGTTTACTTATTTAATTCATTTTTATTTTAAACTCTTTTGGTGGCTCTTCACCTAGTAAATATTTTACAAAATAATCCCAACGCTTTCGCATCATATAATAATTATCGACACCATAACCATGCCGCGCATTAGGAAAAATAAGTAAGTCGAAATCTTTATTAGCTTTTATTAATGCATCTACAACCAAGTAACTATTGTAAGGTGGCACATTATCGTCAAGCGCTCCATGGGCAATCATTAATTTACCTTTTAGGTTTTTAGCAAAATTTTGATTGGCCTGATCTTCATAATTATTTTTTCCACTTGCATCTTTTACTAACAGGCCAATGTAACGTTCTCCCCAGTCGTCTTCATAATTACGATTATCGTGATTTCCCGATTCAGAGATACCTACTTTATAAAATTCGGGGTAGCGAAACATAGCAGCAGCCGTAGCATAGCCTCCTCCAGAGTGTCCCCAAACACCTACTTTATCTAAATCCATGTAAGGTCGCGTGTAAGCCAATTGTTTTAAACCAGCAATCTGGTCTTCCAGTGTATTATCAGCCATATTACCGTAACAAATATCATGAAAAGATTTAGAACGATCGGGGTTGCAAGTGCCATCAATAATAACAATAATAAAACCAAGTTCGGCCAAGGCCTGATGATCGCTGCGAGCCGATGAAAATGAACGACTACCTACGCCCCCACCCTGCGGACCAGGATATATATAATTTATTACTGGATATTTTTTTGTTTTATCTAAATTATTTGGACTAAACATTAAACCATACAAATCCCATTTTCCATCTCGCGATTTTACCTTAATGGGTTCGGGTGCCCGCCAACCTGTAGCTGTAAGTTTGCTAATATCTGCCCTTTCCAATGTGGCAATTAATTTTCCAGCTATATCTCTTAAAACAGCAGTTGGTTCAACATCTGGCTTTGAATAATTATCAGTAAAATATTTCCCGTCGGGAGATAAAGCAATTACATGATTGCCATCTTCTGGCGTAAGAAGTTGTAACTTTTTTCCATCAAATCCAATGCGATAAAAATGACTAAAATAAGGATCACGTCCTTTTTCTCGGCCATTGGCTTCAAAAAATAAAACTCGATTCTTTTCATCTATCTTTAATAAACGAGTTACTACAAAATCGCCTTGGGTAATCTGACTTTTTAGTTGCCCAGTTTTTGAATTGTAAAGATAAAGATGGCCCCAATTGTCACGTTCGCTATACCAAATAATTTCATCAGTAGCAGCAAGATAATGCCAGTTTACACTACCCTGACCACTTTCGTATTGAGTAGCAACTTTTTCTTCAAAAACTTCTTTTACTTCACCTGTAGCGGCATCGGCTAGGCGCATTTTTGCCACTTTATGATCTCTACTGGTAGAAACAAAAGCTAGCTTGCTTGCATCCGAATTCCACTCATTATCGTCAAAAGAACCTGAACAAGAAATATCGTCACATAGTGTGCCTCTTCTAGCATCTGCAGGTATATTTAATCGTATAATTTTAGCATTTTCCAAATTTATAACTACACGTTCTATTTGAATAATTTCTTTGTCAACAGGCAAAGGATATTTCCATGCTTCCAATTTTGGTGCGCCCACATTTGTACTCACTAAATACATGTCACTGACGTTGCGCTGATCCTGTTTAAAAGTGGCAATTTTTTTTGAATCTGGAGACCATAATAAAATCGCACGATCACTATGTTTCCACCCTGCATTATCTGTGGCGTATCCATAATCCTTTATTCCGTCATTTGTTAATTGCATTTCTTTTTTGCTTGCCAAATCTCTTACCCATAAATTCCAATCTTTAATAAAAGCAACCTTTTGTCCATCTGGAGATATTACATCATTTGAAAAACTTCTGCGCCCAACCCCAGCAGCTGCAATATTATTTTCCGTATCGGATAATATTGATTTTTTATCTGCACCTGTTTTACGACTCCCATCGGATGGGTTTATTAAAACATATTCTTTCCCGCCATCCACATTTACAGCATACCAAAATTTTCCATCGGGCAACCAGGTAACATTTACATTATTTCGGTAAATGAGCTTGTTGGTATTGGCTCCTAAAAATTTAGTGGCTTGGTCGTAGTTTGAACTGGTTAATGCTTTTGTATCCGATTGGGCATTTACACTAACACTTACTATAATAATCGCAAAGAAAAGAAAAATTTTTTTCATAATAAAGCTTTAATTAAAAAACGAGTTTTATTAAACTATTTAAGATAAATAAATTTAGGGAAAATATTTTAAATTTTCTTAAAAAAATTATAGAAAGTAGTTTTACTTAAGTAATTGTTATTTGCTCATCTAGTTTTTGTAATTTTAATACATGAATAATTCACCTATTAAACATATCGGCTTATTTAAAGTAATTGGCAATAATATATCTGAATCCATAGGTAATGTCGCAATAATATATCTATATGAAGAATTAAAAATGTTTTCATCTAATTAAAGAGATAAATATTCTAACTTATCAGGACTATTTTTTGTTTATAGCGGATAAATTGTCGATATTTTGCACACATAAAAAACCAAAAATAATCAATTGAAGAAACACTAATACTCTTTTTTAATTGCCTATTTTTTTAACCTTTTAACAACCGAATTTTTAAACGACCCTATTTTTATCGTCAATACAAGTTATGAGAATGGACAGATAGGTTTAAACTTCACCTCTAATTTACCCATAAATTGATAAAAATATTTTAAACGTATATTTTATTCTGTTGTAATAAAAAGGATAGGTAAATAAATAGTATATATTCGTATTACCAATTGTGATTTTTTTAAACCAACACGATGCCCACATTAAAAAAGAAACAAGACTATATTTCCTGGGATGAGTATTTTATTGGGGTGGCTTTACTAAGCGCACGCAGAAGCAAGGATCCGAGCACCCAAGTAGGTGCATGCATTGTAAATGAAAAGAATAAAATTGTAGGGGCAGGTTACAACGGACTTCCCATAGGATGCGATGACAATGAATTTCCCTGGGAAAAGAAAGGAGATTTTTTACAGACAAAATATCCCTTTATTTGTCATGCCGAACTAAATGCTATTTTAAATAATATTGGGATGGACCTGAGGGGTTGCAAAATTTATACTGCCCTTTTTCCTTGTAATGAATGTGCCAAAGCCATTATTCAATCCGGCATTTCAGAAGTAATTTACCTATCGGATAAATATGCAGGAAGCGACACGGCTAAAGCCTCCAGACTAATGCTTGACAAAGCCGGTATCAATTGCCGCATAGTACAAACATCTATTAACAGCATAACCTTATCATTTAATGCCGCGGATGTATAATTTCGAAAAAAATACAAAAGCAAAAATTATTTAAACCAATTTGAGTTGCCTAGCAAATTGAAGTGCTCAAAAATATACCTCAATCTTCTGATTAACATAACTAAGTATTTCTTTTTCTAAAGCAATAGCTTTATTTTCTATGTCTGCACCACGGGTAATAATATCGGCTGTAAATATTTTATCGTTGTAACCGCGGGCATTAATACGCACATTCATAAATGCACCTATTACCGCACTTCGAGCACACAATGCACCAACGCCTGCATCGGTAACTGAATTAGGGTTACCATCTAGAGCCATTGCTTTAATAATTTCCATACTAGCATATACTGTTTCCATTACTTTAAATGGAATCTCTATTGCGTACTTTGTTGCCTCCTGTATCGCTTTATTGCGAATATTTTTTTCTTCAGGTACATCTTTTGGTAAAGCAAAGGCCAGCATAATTTGATTAAAAGCTGAGGTATCGGCATCTACCAGTTTTAATAATTCACTTTTATACTGTTCGCCTTTTTCAGCCCAGTCGCTAAATTCCTTCCAACGATCATCCCAGCTCTTTTTATGACTACTTAAATTAGCTACCATAGTGCCCAAGCTAATGCCCAACACGCCAACATAAGCCGCAATAGAGCCTCCGCCAGGCGCAGGACTTTCGCTCGCTGTTTCGTCGGCAAAGGCAGTGAGCGACATACTCACCAGTCTATTATTTATTTTTTCATTTAGCATATATTCAATTATTCGTTCTTTAGGTTTAAATGGTCCAATCTCATCAAGTCCCATAGATTTGATGGCAATCTTTATCAATTCATTTTCACTAACACCGGTGCTGCGTTGCTGTTTTTGTAAAAAATATTTGCCTGCATCGGTCATGGCTTTTAATGGAATTAAACCTACTAACTCGCTACCGGTTACCCGTATACCTCTTGTAGCTGCTTTATTACACACTTCATCAAAAGCCATATGTACTGAACAAATGTTGATATTGGTAAGGTTCATAGATATCTGTGCTACACCATATTCTTCAATATACCAGCCAATTGCTTTTACACTTTTTAATGTGCCAGGTTGATTTATTTTTTTACCCTCCACTTCTAAATTCCTCCCAGCTTCGCGTACATCAAAAGCAATAGCATTGGCACGGCGTGTAGATGTGGTGTTTAGATTGATATTATAGGCAACAAGAAAATCTCTGGCGCCAATAACAGTACCTCCGCGTTTTACATCAAATTCGGCAGGCCCAAAATCGGGTTTCCACTGAGGCTCTTTTATTTTTTTAAAGAAGCCCTCGTATTCGCCAGCACGTATCACCGATAAATTATTTCTTGTTGTATCAGTTTGCGCAGCTTCATATAAATAAACTGGGATGCTTAATTCTTCTCCTACCCTTTTTGCTAATTGCTGAGCATATGCAGCAGTCTCTAACATGCTTATGTTTGCAATGGGTATCAGCGGGCAAACATCTGTGGCTCCCATACGGGGATGCTCACCTTTGTGTTTACTCATGTCAATTAATTCACCAGCTTTTTTTATGGCATTAAATGCAGCTTCTATTACTTTAGCAGGGGCTCCTACCATCGTTACTACAGTTCTATTTGTCGCTTTTCCCGGATCTACATTAAGAAGACGTATCCCTTCTACCTTTTCAATCTCATCAGTTATTTGTTTGATGATGTTTAAATCATTCCCCTCACTAAAATTAGGAACACATTCAATTAATTGCATACTCAGTTATTTTAAGCAAAGATGAGAAGTTTAACGCAAAGGAAAAATTTAAAGAACTACTGTTGCGTTAAAACCTTGAATGTACCAAATTAACGACTTGTATAATAAATGATTAAACTAAATGATTCATCCTTTCAATGAAGTATCGACAAAAGAAGCTTTGTCTATTATTGAAACGGGAAGTTGACTTTATTACTATTTTTTAAACGATATCCCTTATTAGTTTAAAAGAAAAATGCTAGAGCTAGACAACAAACTAAATTGATGTTAGATATTGCACGTACTGATCATAGATAAATGCTGATAAAATATTGCTTTGAACGATTTAAGGTGTTTATTAAGGATTAAAAAAACATGGAGAATCCTAAAAGGGCAGTGACGCAAAAAAAGCCGCTTTGTGTGAATCTATATAAACATTCCATTTATCATCACCTTCTCAATCAAATTGGAGCCAAATGAATATGGCATGTAGGCAAGAGAAGGAATGGCTTTAGTAAAAATAAGATTGGCTTTTTTACCTATAGTTATACTGCCAAGCTCATCCTGAACTTCCATAGCATAAGCGCCATTAATAGTGGCAGCATTAATAGCTTCCTCGGGCAGCATTTTCATCTGAATACAACTAAGCGCAATTACAAAATTCATGTTTCCGGATGGAGAAGAACCTGGATTGTAATCTGTAGCTAAAGCAATAGCACAGCCCGCATCAATTAGTTGCCTTGCTGGCTGATATAACATACGTAAAAAAAATGCTGCTGTTGGTAAAAGTGTTGCAATTGTGTTTGATTTACTTAATAATTTAATATCAATATCTTTCATAATTTCAAGATGGTCAACAGATAAAGCATTTAAATTAATAGCCGATTGTATACCTCCAATGCTATGAAGTTGATTAACATGGAGCTTAGGTTTTAAGCCGTAACTTAAACCCGCCTTGCAAACAGTTTCCATCTCCTGAGGCGAAAAAAAACCAGTTTCACAAAAAACATCAATATAATCGGCAAGCTTTTCTCTTGCAATTACAGGTAACATATCGTTAATAATGCTATCAATATATCCTTGATGATCCTCTTTAAAAATAATAGGATAAGTATGTGCCCCAAGAAAAGTTGATTTAATGGATAACGACGACCTCTCTTTTAATTTTTTTATAACCCTAAGCATCTTTAATTCACTCTCAACTGTTAAACCATACCCGCTTTTTATTTCTATGGCACCAGTTCCTAATTTACTCATATCTTCCAATCTTTGCCATGCACTATTAAATAGTTCGTCTTCTGTTGCAGAATTTAATTCTGCAACAGAATTTAAAATACCTCCACCATTCGCTGCTATATCGGCATAACTCATCCCTTTTATCTTATCTAAAAATTCGGACTCTCTAGTTTTTGCAAAAACAATATGGGTATGACTATCGCACCAGGATGGCATTACTGTTTGTCCCTTAGCATCAATAACATGTTTGGGTAATTGAGGTATCTTCAATTCCAACTCATACATGTGACCGTAATTAACAATTACACCGTCTTCTATTAATAAAAAAGCATTTTCTATTGATGGAATTTGAGCTAATGCGACGCCACGTAAAAGTATGGTTACTTCTCTTGTGTTAAAAAGTTGATGTATGTTAATAATTAAGGTTGTCATTATTATTTTTAATTTAACATCAAGCGAATAGTAATTTAAATTTCTTACTATTTCCTAATCTACAATTTTTCAAAAACTTCTTTTCCAAATTGTTCCAAAGACGGATCCCTTGCACCCATTAAAAGTAAGACAGAATTACCGGATAAATGAGGCTTTACTGCTTCTAAAAAATGGCTCCGATCCTCAACAAAAAAAGCATGCTTACCTAATACTTTAATGTCGTTGATTAAATCATTGGCTGAAATATCTTTTACGGCTGTGCCCCCGGCATAAAATATCTCACTCATCCAAATTTCATCTTGCAATCGAAGCGCAGCAGCTATTTCTTTTACAAAATCGGCTCGTAAAAAACGAGTAGGACCGTAACCATGAGGCTGAAACCAAGCTACAACCTTGTCTGATAAAGCATGGCAAGCCATAATAGCCGCTGCACACTTTACCGGATTATGTGCATAATCATCAATAACCCAAACCCCATTTTTGTTACCTAATACCTGATTACGACGATAAATACCTTCATATTTCTGCAAAGCAGAAGCGCAAGTATCTATTTTTACGCCAATTTGATTGGCTACAGCAATAGCTGCAAGGGCATTCTCCATATTATGCTTTCCAATAGTATTTATTAAAAATTCAATATCGTTTATTTTATATTTTATACTAAACCCTTGCTGAACAAAATTTTTTGCAAAATATCCAACTCCTAAATTTTCATCTAGCCCAAAATCATTTTTTATATCTTGAGAAAGCTTTTTCGCTAACTCATTAGATTGGTTGACTATAAAATGTTGACTATTATTTTTAAAAATGGTAAATATATCCATCAACTCATCAATCTCTTGATGATCTTTATCTATGTTTAACAACAACCCAATTTCGGGATGATACTGCACAATACTTCCATCACTTTCATCAGCTTCAATTACCAGCCAATCACCTGTTCCACATTTTGTATTGCCAATTTTATTTTCTTTAATAATGCTAATTAGCCCTGCTCCACTGATGATGCTTGGCCCAAGTCCTGCATATTCCAAAATATCAAATAACATTCCACTAGTTGTACTTTTACCAGATGTGCCGCCAACAGCAATTGTCCGTTTACTCTTTGAAATTAGTGCCAACAACTCAGATCTTTTAATAATTGGGATCTTAAGTTCCTTTGCTTTTTGCACTTCAAAAATAGTATCTTCAATAGCTGTGGATACTACAACTAAATCTGTTTCACTGGTAATGCCTTCGCCATCTTGTAAATAACATCTTATGCCTGCAGCTTCTAATTTTTCTTTAGTGTCATTTAACATGTCTTCTCTAAAATAACGATCACTCCCACTTACCTTTTTTTCAATGCCTGCTAAGTACTGAGCAATAGCACTCATCCCCACTCCAGCAACACCAATAAAGAACACATTTTTAAAATCTTTTATTCCGTTAATCATTTTAGATAATGCTTTTATTTGGATGTAAAGTACCAAAAGCAATAATTGCACTAGTAGCCATTAATACTGCCGCTAATAAAAATGGTGCACCGGGTAAATGTATTGGCGCTTTACTTCGTGTAAAATAAAAAAATAAATTATTCATTAACAAAGGCCCTATAATGGCTGCAAGACTCATTAAACTTGCAATGGCACCCTGCAACTCGCCTTGTACGTTAGCAGGAACATGCTCACTCATTATTGACTGTAATGCAGGTTGGGCTATTCCACCCAAACAATATGGAATTAAAAATACAAACATCATCCAACTTTGTGTTGACAAACCAAATAAAAACATTCCTAAAGCATAAAGCCCAAGACCAAAATAAATACACTTTTCATTTCCCACCCATGGATTAATAATTCTTATTAACCCTCCCTGTACGGTTGCCACTAGAATTCCTACTAATCCCAACGATAAGCCCACCATTCTTTCGTTCCAGTTAAAACGATACATAGTGAAGTAACTCCAATTACTCTGTATAGCATGTCCTCCAATATAAATAAGCAAAATGGATACCGCTAATCCGCTAATGGCAGGATATTTTTTTAAATGCAGTAATGAACCCACTGGGTTAGCACGTTTCCAATCAAATGGTCTACGGTTTTCTTTATTTAAAGATTCGGGTAAAATAAAATATCCGTAAATCCAATTTAATAAAGCCAAAACAGCAGCGGCATAAAACGGAATTCGAGTGCCAAAACCTCCTAGTAAGCCACCAATAACTGGACCAATAATAAATCCCAAGCCAAATGCAGCACCAATCATACCAAAATTCTTTGCTCTATTTTCTGGTGTGCTTATATCGGCTATATATGCAGCCCCAGTGGTCATACTTGCTCCAGTTATACCCGAAATTATCCTTCCTACAAATAACCAACCATAAGTAGGAGCAAGCGCAAGAAATAAATAATTTATACCAAAGCCAAATAAAGAAAATAACAAAATAGGCCTCCGGCCATATTTATCACTGAGGTTACCCAAAATGGGTGCGCATATAAATTGAACAACTGCATAAGCAAATACAAGTAAACTGCCATATGTAGAGGCCGTACTAATATCTACGTGCTTTAATTGTGAAATTAATTTAGGCATTACTGGAATAATAATACCAAAGCCAATTACATCAATTAAAATAGTAGTAAAAATAAAACCTACAGCAGCTCCACGTTTTGTTGTCATACAATAAACCTATTGTTAAAATGCTTAAATTAAGTATTAGCAGTTGATGTGATAAAGATAAATATTTAGTTGCATAAAAAAAGAGCTCATTATAATGAGCTCTTTATGGATAGTTAGTTATTTATAAATTACCATCTTCCACCACCACCGCCACCGCGATTGTTAGAATAACCGCCACGGTTTCCACCGCCGCCAGTTCTTTCTTCTCTTTCTTTAGCTACAGAAACAGACATTGCACGGCCTTCAACTTCTTTGTTGTTAAGACCTAACATTGCGTCTTTCCCTTCATCTTCAGAAGGCATTTCTACAAAACCAAAACCACGTGATCTTCCAGTTTCTCTGTCAGTAATAACTTTCGCAGAAGAAACTTCGCCAAAAGCTGAAAAAAGTTCGCTTAACTCAGCATCGCTAGTGTTAAAGCTCAAATTTGAAACATAAATGTTCATAAAACTTAAAATTAAAATAAATAAAATAAAATACCTGTAAAATAAGGCAGTAAGCAAACTAAAAAGAAGAGTAAACTGTTACGAGGGGAAAGTTGTAATAATTGATTCTATCTGATACTGTGTGCTCACAGCTTTAATGTACTTTGCAAAGTTAACTAAAATTAATGAAAATAGCTAATAAATCTTTACTATAGCATATTTTAACATATGTAAATGGCATAAAATAAGACTACTTGAACTATATCACTTACAATAATAATACACAGTTAAGATATAAACATAACCGAACATCTGCTACTTTAATCTTAAGCTATGGTATTGACTTAAATATCTAGAATAGATATTTAAGTCAAAAACTAGTTTCTTTTTGATAGCAAAAAAAACTAGTTAACCTGTCTATTTTTTTGCAAAAGATTTATCAATCTCAAGCCCAAAATAATACCCCCCTATTGAACCAATAACTCCACCAATAGTTAACCAAATAGGATTTGAATCTGATGCAAAAAAAGAAATTCCTACCCCAATTAATGCGAAGAAAATAATTCCTGTTACTACTGCACTTCGATTCTTTTTAGATTTTACCGCATTGGAAGGACTACGGTATTCATGATGATTTTTTCTTGTCTTAGATTTAGGCATTTTTTTTATTATAAAAGTAAGCTTTTTTATAAATAATTTATTTTCTGCAACTTTTTTTATTAATGTCATTCTGTGCTTAATTCTTATTGGTATTTTTCTAATTCTCTTATATAATCATATTGTAAATCGTCGTGCATAGTTGCTATAGATTTTGATATTTTTTTAAGTTGATTCTGATACATATTCTTTATCACAAGATTTTTAGAAATGAGTATGCCAGAATTTTTTAACGTTGCACAAAAAAATATTAATAATTTTACTTCAGTCTCGTTCGATCCGGTATAGCAAATATACTTATTCAACATACGAAGTATCTTCCTTAAACTTTTCTTTACAAAATACAAACTAGAGGTATTTATTTCGTCAAATTTCGATTGAACTTCTATTTTAATATTTTCTATATAAGCTTGTTCATCAGAGGCTTCAAATAATAAATAAGACAGCAGTTCCTTGTTTTCTTTTTTAAATTTTGCCATTCGTATACATAAGCCTATTAATTGATCGGATGGTGTATTGATTAATTCTATTTTTAGTTGCTGAATAGTTGATGCTTTCATATAGCTAAAATAGGAAGAATTTAAAAGCTGGATGAAAAATGAAATTTTTAATTAATTCATCTTACTTGAATAGGACTTGTTATTATAATTTATAAAAAAAATTATAGGCTATTAAAGCTTTATATTTAAAAAAGCATTTGTATTATAGTAAAAAATGTAGCTATTTGTCGTTTTGCTTGTAAAAGAATTGTTACAGATATTGTGATAAATAAATAAAAAATTACAATTTTAAGGACAAATAGCCAATATTTAGCTATTAATTAATGGCAATTGGCTTTTATAATTTTGAGGCGCTACCCCCTATGCATTAATAATTATTTTATCCATAATATCTCCTCCATTTATATTGTCAATCACTTCAAGCCCATTAATTATTTTCCCAAAGCAGGTATGCACACCATCAAGATGACTAGTATTTTGTCTGCTATGACATATAAAAAACTGTGAGCCTCCGGTATTTAATCCACGGTGAGCCATCGACAAAACACCACGATCATGAAACTGCTTTGATCCTTTTAATTCGCAATTAATGGTATACCCTGGGCCACCAGCTCCCGTTCCATTGGGACACCCGCCCTGAATCATAAAATTAGGTATTACCCGATGAAAAGAAAGGCCGTTATAAAACCCTTCGCTGATTAATTGTTTAAAATTGGCCACCGCTATAGGTGCATCATCATCGTATAATTCAAATTTCATTACACCTTTGTTGGTGTGTATTTCGACCTGCGTTAGTTTAATTTCGCTCATTTTTTTTTGTTTTAATTATTAATTTTTTTATAAAAATCCAGAAACTGCTGCCCTACCCTTTTATAATTATATTTTTCTGCAGTAAAGCGGGCAATGGCAGTTTTGTCAAAGGTATTCATTTGTAAAATAAACTGTTTTAGTTTTTCAGCCAGGGCAGCCGGGTTCTCTCCTTCAACAAAAACACCATTCACGCCTTCATCAACTATTTCGTGAAAAACTTGCAGATTGCTTACTATAACCGGAATACCACAGGCATTGGCTTCTATCAATACACATCCAAATGTTTCAAAACGGGAATATAGGATCAATACATTTGACTGTTGTATTTGCTTAGAAAGTTCTTCCTGTGGTACTTCGCCTTTTAATAAAACATACTCCTGCAGGCCGAGTTCTGCAATTAAAGAAATGATTGATGACAATACCGGGCCATAAACATACATCTCAAAAGGAAAGGAATTTTTTAATATTCCCAGAGCATGTAAAATGGCTTCCGGATTTTTTTGATACAGCATTGTAGATACGTGAATAAAACGGATCTTATCAGCTGGTAGTTTTTTCCCAGGATAAAAAATGCCAGTATTAACCACATTGGGAATAACAGTACTGCTTTTTATTTTGTATTTGTTAATGATGTGATTTTGCAGATATTCCGATACAAAGCTGCTGGCCTTTGCTCCTGAAATTATTTTTTTCCAGTAATACTTGTAAACAAAATTATAGTCCCTGATATTTGGAACTGCTTCATCCAGGTAACCTCCCCAATGCTCTGTGAGTAAGTAAGGTATTTTATATTTTCGTTTCAACCACAAAGCAGTCAACCCTGCTTTCATGGCTATGTGTACATGTACGAATGGCAGCCTGCCGTTTTGCAGCATGTAATTTTTTACAGCGCTCCTTAATATTTTTTTATACTTTAAGCTTGATAAAAATCTATCCACAATACGGATAGTTGTTTTTACCGGTTTGTAATAAATAATTTTTTCAGTTAATTGTTTATTTGAAACTGTAATTTCTTTTACATCATTGGTGATCATGCCTTCATCATCTTTTACAATATGAATTACTTCAATTTGGCAAAATAAAGCAGTTGCCATGGCATGACGCTGAACAAAATCCCCGTGGTAGGGATGCAATTTTGATGGATATGAACTTGCCAGCCACAATACTTTCATTTGCAGGATTATTTCAATTATTTTTCACCAACTATATTAAACCCAAATTTATCAACTGTTGTAATGCTGATCTTTGTATAACCCCTTTTATAGAACCACGAAGTTGCTTCAGTATGTTCGTGTTCCGATCTGAATTCAGGTGTAAACCAATCCAAAATGCTTACCATCATTTCCCTTAAGTTTTGCTTATTCCCCTTCATTCTTTTTATACAATAACTAACCGGTAAAATGGTTACTATGTATAAATAATATTGAAAAGTGAGTGGCAATTTTGAAGTTACTTTCCTGATCACATTAAAGATCCGGTGAATAAGATCTTTGCCCGGATGATAAAGCCATACGCTTAGTTTACCGCCATCTTTTACAGTTGGTTCAATACAGGAAAAAGATAACTCTGCATTGTTAGTATGTATAAGCACCCCGCTGCAATGAACAATATCAAAATAATTAAAAGCTAAGGGAGGAAACTGCACATCGCCCTGGATAAAATGTACATTTAAAAAATCATTCCTGGTATAGGCATCTTCAATGCTGGTCGAAAAGTCCATACCGATAATTGAAGCACAATCTGCTGCAATTAAAGTTTCTAATTTCCCATTACCACAGCCTGCATCAAAAATAATTTTATGCTTAAGCGTTGCAGTGGTTTCACCTGTTTCTTTTAAAAACCTTGACACCATGGTATCATTATCAGCGTTCCAGGTATTGTCCTTTTCATAATTATACACCGACCACTCATTGGCAAAACTCTCCTTTGTACGTTTATTTTTTTTTACTGTGTATTTTACCAGGCCGCCATATTTTTGTACCAGGTTTTCTTTAAGATTTGAATACTGATCATCTGCGGATTTTAAAAACACATCATAATCAATAAACGCCTCAACATTTAACCTGGGTATGCCTTTTATTACCGGGTAAAACCAATCTTCAGCCGCATACAGCACTGCTTCATCAATTATGTTTACGCTTTCACCATTAAATATTTTATCTGCCCGCTTTAATACTTTTACCGTTAAGGCGGTTCTTGTAACCGGGCATCTTAATAATGTAAGTAAAGATTCCTGCATTAATTTTTTAATGGTTTAATAAAATAATTATTTAGCCAGAATCATCATTGAATAACCGCCCCATTTTTTAACACTCCAATCTTTATTAAAGGCGAAGGAAATATTGCGCAATATTTTTTTAATAAATCTTTTCAGGGAATCTGCCGGCTGCAAATCAACAACCGGTTTGCTGTAAACCCAATCAATTATTTCATACCCTGTATCCTGCAATGCCCATTGCACCATTTCTTTGGTATAATAATGAATATGCCCAACAGATTGCCGCTGCTGTAATATAACATGTGGCTTCATCAAAGTTCTGCAGCTAATATCCAAGGGAATATGAAAAACAAACCAGTTACTTTTTGTTTTTAATTTTCTAAGAAACCCGTAATAATCATCTACATGCTCCACCACATCAATTACCAGCATCATATCTGCCATTGCGTTTTCTTTTGCTGTAATATCTTCATTAAAAAACCTGATTTTATCAGTTGCTTTTTTTGCAGCCAGTTCAATTGCCTGTGGCGAAATATCGTAGCCGGTTAATTTTTCTATGCTGCTGTTTTTCTTTAATAGTTCCACAAGGTTCTCTCCTGCCCCGCAACCAACTTCAATAACCTCTTTAGGATTTATATCATTCTTTTTTAGCAGTTGCCTAATCACATCAGTTTTCCACCTGGCATCGGTTACACTCCAATCGGGATTATTTTTATAATACTCTCCGCTAACATATATATCATTACTACTAATCTTCATTTTTTTTAAAAGCATTTTGAATGCTGCTTTTTATTTTTTTAAAATCAGATGATCTAAAGATAAAAAAATCCGTAATGGCAATTTGATATTTTTTTTTAAAGACCGCAATAATATAAACCTGGTAAAAAATGTATCCTACACTGCTGATAATGGCTGCTGCCTGGATACCATATTGCGGAATAAAAATGATATCAGCAATCACAATTATAATCAATGCATAAACCGATCCGGCAATATTTACTTTGATCCTGTTTTTGCCAGCAAAGTAAGCAGTTAATGTAAATATTCCAGACAAAGCCAATATGCCTGGAATCAGCAATAAGAAAGGTAGGTACATGTCTGAAAAACTTTCGCCAAATACAAACGGGAAGAGCCATTTACCGATGGCTGCTAGAATAACACAGGATAAAACATAAAGCAAAAATATTGATCGAGATAAAAGCGTAAGTAATTTATCTATCCCTTCTTTACGACCACCTGCTGTAATGGGGAATACAGCACTAGCCAAAATAGTTGGCAGTATAAAAAATAAGTGTACCAGTTTTGAGACCTGTATATAGTTACCCAGCTGTACTTTTGTACAGTATCTTTCCACAAAAAAATAATCAACACGGTATAATAAAAAAAAGATGACGTTTGCCGTAAAAGCCATAGCACAATACCGAAACAACATCCGTAAATGAGCAGTCGATAAAATTTTGAAAGAGAATGCCGGTATAAATTTTATTCGGGCCGCAACTGAAATACAAAGCCCCTGAACAAAAAAAGTGCTGAAATAAACATAAAAATAATTCTGATCGTTAATAGTTGTGATAACAGATCTTCCATTGTATGGAATCAAAATGATCTGGATGAGCGTACCGGCGATAATGATGCTGGTTGGACCTATAAAATTATTGTTGGCATAAAAAAACCCTGAAAAATATGTTATCAAGAGATTACCTGTTATAAACATTACGGCAGAAATGATCATAAGGCCAGGTTCAATTAAATCATAAGCTTTATAAAAAAAAAGCCGGACAATAAAAAAAATAAGCAGCCCGATAATGGAAGACCAGACAATGAAAAAATTAAACATCCTGTCTGCAGGAATTTTTTTTTTTGCTGAAAAGTAAATGATTCCCGATTCAAGACTAAAACTGGTCAGTAACAAAAACAAGGAATAGATACTGCTGATATAATAAATATTCCCGCTAATTGAAACCTGAAAATGCCTTGCAATTAAAATATTGATGACAAATATCGAAACATAATACAGGCCACGCCAAAATATACTTTGTAATAATATCCTTCCTGTGTGCATAGTTTGTATAATAATGTTACCGGTTTAAATTGAAGACAAAATCTTATATTTTACAAACTCAAATTTAACTGAATACTTCAGTAAAAAAAAATAATTAAGCTTTATTGTAGAGCGTTATTGCGAAAAATAAACTAGAAAGTCAAAACTGATATTAACACTTGTTTTGGAACCAATGCATCTGATTATAGAGACAGTTTTGTAAATAAATGGGATGTACAATACAGAAAAGCAAGATGTTAATTTCTTTGAAAGAATAAGTTGATTTCACTTCATTCTCCCCCTGTCAAAGTGGAAGTTTTTTACATTGATCTTCGCATTTTATACAATTTTGAGTTTAGCATATGCGGTAATTTATTACCTGGTGGCGTTGAACATTTGAGTGGCATGAATACCTGAAGTGAAATTGAAAAGTTTGGAGAAGCTTTCTTCTTCAGTGCACAAACCTTTACTACGGTAGGTTATGTCTGTATCAGCCCTTCTGACTTTGGAACCAGTGATATTGCCGAACTGGAAGAACTGATAGGCTTATTAAGCTTTGCCATAGTTACCGGTTTACTATATATAAGATTCAGTAAACTTATTGCTCATATTAGGTAATACTATTATTGCACCTTATAAAGATATTACTGCTTTAATGTTACGTATTGCTCTTTTTAAAAACATTACACTTACTGATGCAGAAGTTAATTTAACTTTTGGATTGATCATTGAAGAAAACGGAACTAAAAAGAATAATTTTTTCTCACTTCAATTAGAGTTAAATACGGTCAATTCACTTACCATAAGCTGGACCATTGTTCATCCCATTACAGAGGAAAGCCCGTTGTTTGGTTTTACTAAAGAAGATGTTGATAATACACAAGGTTAATTTATTGTTTTTATAAAAGCTTCTGATGACATGCTCAGCACTACAATAGTTGCAAGTAGTTTCTATACTTTTAAAGAGATCGTTGTTGGTGTAAAATTCAATCCTATGTATCACCGAAATAAGGAGGCTAACAAAACAATTCTTGATTATTTTAAACTATTAAGAATTGCTGCAAACTCAGCTGCTACCAAACTTGCACCTCCTACTAATCCTCCGTCCACATCTGGTTGGCCAAAAATATCCTTAGCATTATTTGCTTTAACACTGCCCCCATATAAAATAGAGATGCTTTCGGAAACAACGGCACCATATTGATTAGTCATCACATTTCTTATGTGAGCATGCATTTCCTGCGCCTGTTCGTTACTGGCTGTTTTACCCGTACCAATTGCCCAGATGGGTTCATACGCTATTACAAATCCTGTTAATTGCTCAGCAGATAAATGAAATAAACTTTCTTTTAACTGGGTTTCAACATAACTGTTTTGTGTTTCTGCTTCTCTGATAGCCAGAGATTCTCCGCAACAAAAAATTGGTTTTAGGCCGTTCTCCAGACAGATATTTATTTTAGCAGCCAACATAGGATGGCTTTCATTAAAATACTCACGCCTTTCGCTATGGCCCAGTATTACGTAATCAACAACAATGCTTTTAAGCATTTCGGCACTCACTTCTCCAGTATATGCACCGGCTTTTTTATCATAGCAGTTTTGACCAGCAACAAAAAAATTTTTTTTATCGACTATTTTATTTTTAACACTAATCAAAAAAGGAAACGGCACGGCAAAAACAGCTTTCTGATTTTCTTTCAAATCATGTGTTATATCCATTAATTCATCTATTAAAATTTCTGCCTCTTGCAGTGTTAAATTCATTTTCCAATTTGCTGCTGCAATTTGTTTACGCATTGTTTATTTTAATTTTAATTTATTTACAAATATCTGTCAAAATTTGTTTTTCCCTCTTTGTTATCACTAATCCTTTTAATTTTTTCCATCTATCGATATCAAGCAAGGCTTTTTTTAATTTATACTTTCTTATCCCATCGGCACCCCAAGAAAAATTAGGAACAATTTTTGGCGTTAGCCCTACGGCAACAACATTACAACAAACACCCACTATAGTACCTGTATTAAAAGATGTATTAATGGCCGATTTTGAATAATCACCCATCATCAAACCTCCTTTATTACCTGCACTAATTTCTTTTTTATCCGCATCAACCCAATATTTTACTTCGCTGACATTATTTTTAATATTACTGTTGCTTGTGCCAGCACCTAAGTTGCACCAGGTACCAACAACACTATCGCCCAAATATCCATCATGTGCTTTATTACTATACCCAAATAAAATTGAATTCTTTATTTCTCCACCTACGGTACAAAAAGGGCCAATGGTGGTAGCTCCGTAAATTTTAGTTCCCATTTTAACAACAGCTCCATCGCAAACAGCAACCGGACCGCGTAGCATACTTCCTTCCATAATAATTGCATTTTTTCCAATATAAATTGGTCCTTCAGTTGCATTTAAAATGCAATGCTCCAAATTAGCCCCTGCTTCTAAAAAGATTTGAGATGGATTTATTAATTTATTTGTTTTTGAGATAGATTTACTTTTTCTGCCAGCAGTAATTAAAACAAAATCTTCCCGCAATGCCCAATCATTAAGTTGAACAATATGCCAAGGATAATAAATGGCTTTTATATCTCCTTTATAATCTACAAATTTATTTATTTTAACTTTACTGATAATTGCTTTCGTTGGCAATACATTGGCATGTATCAATAGGTAATTATCTTTGCCTATCCCTTTTTCTATTTTTACAGAAGTATAATCATCTAAATAATAATCTTCCCATTTATTAGCAGAAGCAATTTTTAAAACCCTTTCCCATTTTTCACGAATGGTTAAAATACCAATACGTACATCCTGTATATGTCTGGTATAAGTAAAAGGATATAGATTTTCCCGTTTACAGTATTCTTCTGTAAAGATAATCTTTTGCATACCGCAAAAATACAAAATAAAAATCCCCCGGGTTAATCGAAGGGATCTAAAGTATAGTAATAAAAAATAATTTTTAAATAAAGGCTAGTCTCTTTTAAATTATTTCGCTTTCTTTTCGTAGCGTTTGTTAAATTTATCAATCCTTCCTGCTGTATCTACTAGTACATTTTTACCAGTATAAAAAGGATGTGAAGTATTTGATATCTCCAGCTTAATTACAGGATATTCGTTACCATCTTCATGGGTAACTGTTTCTTTAGAATAAGCTGTTGAACGACTTAAAAACTGGGTTCCATTACTCATGTCTTTAAAAACAACCAATCTATAATTTCCAGGATGAATTCCTTGTTTCATATTTTTTATATTTGTATACGGTTTTTGCCGTAATATTACTAGAAGAATGCAAAATTAGGCATTTTTATTGAACTTTAGCTAAAATAAAAGAATAAAAAATATTTTTAGCCCTTCATATTGATGTATTGAAGTGCAATTCCTATATCCCATGCTTTAGTCGCTTGTATTACTTCCTGTAAATCATCGATTTTTTTACCAGTTACCCGTATTATATCATCCATAATGGCCACTTGAACTTTTAGCCCACTATCCTTTATCATTTTTACAATTTTCTTGGCATCTTCTTGTTTAATTCCATTTCTTACAGGCACTTCTTTTTTTACTACTTTGCCACTTTGAAAAGGCTCTTTACTTAAATCATAAATTTCAGCAGCAAGCCCCTGTTTCATACTACGACTAATCATCACATCAGTAATCTGGATAATTTTCATTTCGCTATCTGCTTCCAAATTTACTTTGTACTCTTTTTTATTGAGCTCAATTAATACATGAGATCCTTTAAAATCGAAACGATTAATAATTTCTTTACTTACGGTGTTGATTGCATTATCTAATTTTTGAAGATCAACTTTACTAACAAGATCAAATGAGGCCATAGTCTTTATTTTTAGTCAAAATTATTGAAATAATGGCGAATAGAAAAATGAGTAATGTTCAAAAATGCGATTAGCGTTAATATATACGGATGAATTATACGCCTATAACAAGTTCTCTATTTGCATACCCCTGTAAATAATCAAAAGAACTCAAACGATTATTCTGTTTTAGAATATTTTCTTTTTACAATTATGATTAAAATTATACCTGCAAGTATGAGGGCACAAGATATTAATTCGGCCTGAGTTGGATGAAAGCCAAATATAGAATAGGTATTATTTACCCTAAATAATTCTACAGTAAGTCGTTCTATACCATTTAAAATAAGATATATACCAAACATTACACCTGGCACTTTTATTCGTCGGCGTATAATCCAAAGTATTATAAAAAGTATAGTGCAAACTAAAGTTTCGTAAAAAGGAGTTGGAAAAACGGGTTGTGGCAAAGCCCTACAATACTCTTTATTACAGTCTTTTATTTGAACTCCGTCTTTATTTACATTTTTAGGATAGGTATAAGCCACCATCCAAACAGGAACAAATGATGGCGCCTTTAATGATTTATGTGGCACTTTTTCTAAACTTTCGTAGGTTCTATCTGTAACTTGAACCAAGATAGAATCTTTATTAAACACTTCGCCTTTTAAGTAATAGGCCGCGTTTTTATTAAGTTGATTTTGATAATCATCAGGGCCAGCTTCAACAACTTTTCCATCGGCATTTACAACATATGCACTATTAAATATGCCCCAATCGCCATCGCCAGATACTTGACAACCTATACGGCCTACTGCATAAGCTAGTAATAATGCTAACCCTGCTGCATCAACCAAATGAATAATTTTTATTCCTTTTTTTGACCCATACCAGCATATGGCTATAGCCGCTACAATTAAGCCTCCATAAAAAGTTAAGCCACTTGCCGAAAATAAACGCCCAATTGGATCTTTTATAAAATCACTCCAATTTTCTAGATTATCAAAAATTTTAGCCCCTACTATTCCAAAAATTAAACCAAGAATAATAATATCCCCAACTCTATCGTGTGGCCAAATACGCACATTTCTTCTTTCTGGTTCTTTTAATTTTAGTTTATTTTTTTCCCACCATTTAAGCCAGCTTAAAACAACTGCAATTAGCAATCCTCCAAATATATTACCCTCGCTCGAAAAAATATATTCTTGTGGATTAACCCCTTCAGATTTACTAAAAAATAATCCGAATATTTTATAGCCAAAAACAAATCCTGCAATTGCGTTTATAATTAATTCGCTAATTGTAGCTGATTCCCCAACCGTAATTATTTCTTCCCTAGGTGATAATAGCCCTTCTTTTTCTTTACGCTGTAATTCTTTGTTTAATACAATAGCGGCAGTGATAAAGCCCATGGCTACCATTAAGCCAAAAGTGTTTAAGAAGCTTAAGCTACTCCATTCTACACCAAACCAATCATTAAATACATAATATAAATTGGGATACATTTGTTGAGTTGATATTATTAATAATAAGTTTGCAATATACTAATTCGCTTAGTAATACAAAGCCTCCCATAAATGGAGAGGCTCTATTTAGATACTTATAAATTATATTAGTTACAATGCTGTTCAAACGCGCCAATCAAATTTTCTGCAATCATGTGTGCACTATGTCCTTCAATATTATGGCGCTCTAGATAATGAACAAGCTTTCCATCTTTAAATAACGCAATAGCAGGCGACGAAGGAGGATAAGGCATAAGATACTCCCTTATCTTATTTATCGCGTCAACATCAAACCCTGCAAAGCTGGTAGTTATGTTATCTGGCTTTTTAGGTGTATTATTTACTGCCATTAATACCCCCGGGCGTGCAGTACCAGCACTACAACCACAAACCGAATTTAACATAACCAAGGTAGTCCCTTTTTCTGCTAGTTTATTTTCAACCGAATCGGCAGTAAGGAGTTCAGTAAAGCCATTCTCTGTCAACTCTTCTTTCATTGGAATTACAATTTCTGCTGGATACATATATTTATATATTTTTTAAAAAATGATATTACAAAATTCCTATTCTATTTTTAATAAGTCCAAAATTATAATTAATATCCCAATATTTTTAACATGCTTTGCGCTGTTTGTTCTTTTGCATAAACCCAATCAATTAATTTACCATTTTTATCATGACCAACTATGATGTGCTTGGGCGAAGGTATTAAACAATGCTTAATGCCCCCATATCCACTTATTTGATCTTGATATGCGCCGGTATGAAAGAACCCGACATATAAAGGCTCTCCTTCTCCCACTTTAGGTAAAAAAACTTCATTAATATGCTCTTCACTATCATAATAATCATGACTATCGCAAGTTATACCACCCAATACCACACGTTGGTATTCATTATCCCATTTATTAATGGGTAGCATTAAAAATTTTTCGCCAATACCCCAAGTATCAGGCAATGTGGTAATAAAAGAAGAATCAATCATATACCAAGTCTCTTTATCATTTTGCATTTTTTGACCTATTACACTGTAAATGTGTGCCATGCTCTCTCCTACTGTGTAACTACCAAACTCGGTAAAAATATGTGGCATAGACACTTTAGATCTTTTGCAAGCAACTTTTATATTGCGTACAATTTCATTAATCATAAACTGGTAATTATATTCAAATCCCAATGAATGCTTAATTGGAAATCCTCCCCCAATATTTATTGAATCTAATTCTGGACAAATTTTTTTTAACTGACAATAGAGATTTATAACTTTATTTAATTCGCTCCAGTAATAGATATCGTCCTTAATGCCTTTGTTTAAAAAAATATGTAGCATTTTTAATTGAAATCTATGCTCGTTACCCTCAATCTTATCTACATAAAATTCTAAAATATCTTTTGCTCTGATACCTAAACGTGAAGTATAAAATGGAAAGTTAGGTTCTTCTTCTGCTGCAACCCTAATACCTAAGTTAAATGGAACTTTAACCGATTTAATATACCCTCTTAATTCATCAACATTATCTAAAATTGGAATAACATTTTTAAACCCGCTATTCAAAAGACTGGCTATTCTACTAATGTATGGCTTTTGCTTATACCCATTACAAATGATAAAAATATCTTTATTGATCTTTCTTTTAGCGTATAATTTTTTTATAATATCGATATCATAAGCATAAGAAGTTTCCAAATGAATTTCATTTTTTAAAGCTTCTTCTACAATAAATGAAAAATGAGAACTCTTGGTACAATAACAATAATTATACTTGCCTTCGTATTTATGTTTTTTAAAAGCATTGGCAAACATAAGTTTGGCCTTATTTATTTGCTTTCCAATTTTTGGCAGGTACGTTAATTTTAATGGTGTGCCATACTTATCAATAAGTGCTTTTATATCTAAATCGTTGTACTGCAGATATTCATTTTTTACCTTAAAATCTTCCTGAGGAAACTTAAAGGTTTGCTGCACTAGGTCGTTGTAAGTATTATCCATGTATTGATTTACTATTTTATATTATTAATTTTCCTACAAAAATAACTTAATGTATAAACTTATTTATAAAAAAACCGGAAGTGAGCTAATCACAACCGGTTTATATAAAAAATTTTAATCAATCTTATTTAACTGAATCAATTAATTTCTTAAATGTTTCAGGCTCGTTCATAGCTAAATCTGCCAATACCTTACGGTTAAGATCAATTTTTTTAACTGATAGCTTGTTGATGAACTGACTGTAAGTCATTCCTTCTGCTCTAACGGCTGCATTAATACGTGCAATCCATAAGGTGCGGTATTCGCGTTTTTTTAATTTGCGGCCAACGTAGCTGTATGTTAACCCTTTTTCCATTACGTTTTTGGCAACGGTATATACATTTTTACGCTTACCATAATATCCTTTGGCAGCTTTTAATATTCTTTTGCGGCGGGCCCTACTGGCTACTGCATTTACTGAACGTGGCATATCTTAAATTTTTTAAAAAGTTTGTAGTTTATTTAATTTATTCGCTTACTTAATGCCTTTTTTAAAAGGTATTGAGTGGTATTATTTCAGACCTAGTAAACGTTTTACAAAATGCATGTTAGCATCGCTAACTAGACCATCTTTACGCATATTACGCTTGCGTTTTTTAGATTTCTTTGTTAAGATGTGGCGTTTAAAAGCTTTTTGAAACATGATTTTACCGGAACCGGTAACTTTAAAGCGCTTTTTGGCGCTGCTGTTGGTTTTAACCTTTGGCATTACATAACTTTTTTTAGTTACTCCCTACTGGCGTTCCCGAAACTACGGGACTCTTGTTGAGCCTTGTGGGAAATGTCTGAAAAAGTGTATTTTTCTTTTTCGGGTTGCAAAGATAACGATAAATAAGTAGATTTTATAAGAAATAGGGAAGTTTTTTTCTCCCCTCCGATTTTTTGATATGGTGCTTGTAAAAAATCTATTCATCCATTCCCTCTCTACCTTCTGCCGTTTTACTTGAATTTTTAAGCATCTGATTAATTATATCCATTTCTACAGGCGTAAAATACCTCCATTTGCCTAAAGATAATCCTGCTAAAGTTACGTTCATAATGCGGGTACGCTTTAGCGATTCTACATTGTACCCCAACGCTTCGCACATCCGCCGTATTTGCCGATTAAGTCCTTGGGTTAAAATAATTTTAAACCTACTAGCACCTTCTTGTTTTACAAAACATTTTTGGGTAAGTACCCCTAAAATACGCACGCCACTTCTCATTTTATTGATAAAATCAATTGTTATTGGTTTATCTACAGAAACTATGTATTCTTTTTCGTGTTGGTTACCCGCACGTAATATTTTATTTACAATATCTCCGTCGTTAGTTAAAAAAATTAATCCTTCACTTCTTTTATCTAATCGACCAATTGGAAAAATACGGGTCTTATAATTTACAAAATCAATAATATTCGACTTATCTTTTAGATCAGATGTACAGGTTATTCCTTTAGGTTTATGTAAGGCTAGATAAACTGCCGTTTTCTTTTTTTTGATGGGCTCCCCATCAACCAATACTAGATCATTTTCTCCTACTCGGTTTCCTTTTGTTGCTTCTATACCATTGATGGTTACCCTAAGTTGATCAATATATTTATCAGCTTCCCTACGACTACAAAAGCCTGTTTCGCTTATATATTTATTTAAACTAGTATCCATAATAAAGTTAAAAATAATTGTAAAATTAAAAAAGGGAAGCAGAACTCCCCTTAAAATTTTATTACCATGTTGTTAATTACAATTTATCTGCAGCCAGCTGCTTCCTTTTGGATAACTTAGCTTTAGGCGCAAACATAACCAACATACGCTTACCTTCCATTTTTGGCAATCCTTCTAAAGCGCCAACATCCTTAAGCCTATCCGCAAATTTTAATAATAATAGTTCTCCTCTTTCTTTAAACATAATGGCACGTCCTTTAAACTGCACATGTGCTTTTACTTTATCTCCATCGGCTAAAAATTTTTCGGCATGCTTTACCTTAAACTCAAAATCGTGATCATCTGTATTTGGTGTAAAACGAATTTCTTTAACCTCGCTGGTTTTTGATTTCGCTTTCATCTCTTTCTTCTTCTTCTTTTCTTCGTACAAGAATTTATTGTAGTCAATAATCTTACAAACTGGAGGTTTGGCTCCCGGAGAAATTTCTACTAAATCTAACTCCTGCTCTTTCGCAATTTTTTGCGCATCGATGGTTGAGTAAATACCAGGTTCAAGATTTTCGCCAACTAAGCGCACTTCAAGTGCTCTTATCATGTGGTTAGTACGGTGTTCTTGCTGTTGTTCTTTTTTAAAACGGGGGTTAAATGCTCCCCTCGGTCTGGGTGGAAATGCCATTTATTGTTTTTAGTTTGTAATGTTGTTTATGCTTATCAAAAATATCTTTTTTATTTTAAATACACTATTAGAAAAATATTTTTTGATTTCTTATTCAAATTTAAGCAGTAATCTTATTAAATTTCAAATATTTTTTACTCAGATGTACGATCATTTATTTCTGTAGTAATATCGAACAAAAATTCTTCCAGTAATTTGGCGCCTACATCGCCTTTCCCCTGCCGGCGAATAGAAACTTTACCCTCATTCATTTCCTTCTCTCCAATAACTAGCATATAAGGTACTTTTGCAATTTCTGTATCCCGTATTTTTCTGCCAATCTTTTCACTTCTATCATCAATCTCTGCACGAACGTCTGCTTTTTTAAGCTTTTGCAAAATTGTGTCTGAATAATCCATAAACTTATCGCTAATGGGTAGTATCTTAACTTGCAGTGGTGCTAACCAAGTAGGAAATTTTCCGGCATAATGCTCCAATAAAAACCCAATAAAACGTTCATGAGTACCCAGTGGCGCTCTATGAATAATTAAAGGCACTTCGGGACTATTGTCTTTATTAGTAAAGCTTAATTTAAAACTACGCCCTTGTGCAAAATCAACTTGGTTGGTTGCTAAAGTAAACTCTCTGCCAATTGCACTCCAAATTTGCACATCAATTTTTGGTCCGTAAAATGCCCCCTCGCCCTTAACTTCTACATAAGGAATATCAGTTTCAATCAATACTTTTCTTACTAAATCCTCTGTTTCTAACCAAAGTTCAGGTTCATTTATATATTTCTGTCCTAGTTTTTCAGGATCATGTAAGGACAAGCGCATCACATATTTATCTATACCAAATATTTTAAAATACTTTTGATACATATCATTTACAGCCCTAAACTCCTGCGCAAACTGCTCTTTACTGCAATAAATATGTGCATCATTCATGTGTAAACAACGAACCCGCATTAAGCCAAATAGCTCACCACTTTGTTCGTAGCGATAACAAGTTCCATACTCCGCAATTCTAAATGGTAAATCCTTATAGCTCTTAGGTTCTGCATCAAAAATTTTATGGTGATGCGGACAATTCATTGGTTTTAAATAGTATTTTTCGCCATCCATTTCCATAGGAGGAAACATGCTATCGGCATAGTATGGTAGATGTCCGCTAGTTAAATACATACTTTCTTTAGCTAAATGTGGGGTTACCACTCTTTTATAACCAGCTTTCTTTTCAGTTTCTTTTGCAAGCTTTTCTAACTCTTCAATAATAATAGTGCCATTGGGTAACCATAAAGCTAGCCCTGGACCCACTTCATCATCAAAAGTGAAAATTCCTAATTCTTTCCCTAGCTTACGATGATCTCTTTTTTTTGCTTCTTCCAGCATCAATACATATTCGTCTAATTCATTTTGACTAGGGAATGTAACCCCATAAATACGCGTTAACTGTTTATTTTTTTCATCTCCTTTCCAATAAGCTCCAGCAATGCTTGTAAGTTTAATCGCTTTAATAAAACCCGAATTAGGTATATGTGGCCCTCTACACAAATCTGTAAACGCTCCCTGGGTATAAAATGTAATTTCCCCATCAGTTAAACCGCTCAATAAATCAAGTTTATACTCATCTCCTTTGTCGGCAAAATATTGAACCGCTTCGGCTTTAGCTACAAATTTTCGGATAAATAAATTTCTCTGTTTTGCCAATTCATTCATCTTTTTTTC